>NZ_CP025611.1:3232500-3397866 GCF_002868735.1 Niveispirillum cyanobacteriorum
AGGAAGACGCTGTTGTTCTCAATCCGGCGGTTGGTGGCTGGCGTTGCCCGGTAATGTACGATGGCACCGTTGGGACCAGCCCCGCTGATCGTCTCAAAGCTGGGGCCCCGGAAATCGGCAGCACCCTGGCGGGCCTTGTGCAGCTTCTCCACCACGGTCAGTTCGTCCAACTCACCCTTCGGCGCCTCTTCATCGAACCAGCGCAGGAAACGCACCAGAGCGGCGCCGTCGCGGCGATGGGCAGCCTTGGCCCCCTCAATCTCCGTCTGGTTCTTCACGGCCTTGGGCAGGACGCAGGGATCGCCCCCCTGGTCCAGCTTGGCCCCTGCCTGGGCCAAACGGTCCACCACCCAAAGGGCGGCGGTGCCTCCATCCAGGCGGACCTTGGCTCCCTCCGCACCCAGGGCGTCCAGCGCACCGGCCAATTCATCAGGCGCGCGGATCGACACCTGATTGCCCAGATGCTCCTCCAGGCCCGGCGCCAATTTACGACGGTCCACGAACCAGTCGACGTTGCCGTCGGCACGAATCGTGGCAAAGGACAAAGGCAGCGGCGTGCAGGGCACGTCGGCCCCGCGCACATTCAACAGCCAGGCAATACTGTCCGGCTGGGTCAAAACGGCAGCATCGGCCTTCAGTTTGGCCAGTGCCTGCGCGATATCGGCGCGCTTCTCTGATGCGGACCGACCGGCGGCAGACAGCGGCTGGATATTGACCACGCCCAGCGGGGCGGGCGGCTGGTCTCCCCAGACGGCGTCAACCGGGCTGCCCTCGGTCGCCACCAGCTCCACACCGGCGGGCGTCAGGCTGGCGCGCATCTTGTCGGCCCAGGCGCCCGTATGCATCCAGGGATCAAAGCCCAGCTTGGCCCCCGCCGGCAGGTTGGCCGCCGCCCAGTCGCCGTGAAATTCCTCGATCAGGTGATGATAGCTGAACAAGCCCGGCGACACTTCCTGCCGCGCCTGGATCGTATAGCGGCCATCAATGAAGATGGCGGCCTTGTCCAGCAGTACGAGGACGGCACCTGCCGATCCGGTGAAACCGCTGATCCAGGCCAGACGGCTGCCGCGCAGGGGCACATATTCACCCTGATATTCATCGGCGCGCGGTACCACGAACCCGTCCAGGCCCCGGCGCTTCAACTCGGCGCGAAGGGCCGCCAGCCGGGCCGCATGGTCGCCCTTGGCCGGATCGGCGGGTCGGTCGATGGTGGCCCGCAAGGCCGTCAGCTGCTCCGACGTCGCGTCCGACCGGCGGGCCGAAACAAGGTCCAGCCAGGCATCGGGCAGTTCGCCATCGGGCGCGGCATTGACCCCGGCGATCAGGTCCCGGATGGACGCAACCGAGCGGTCAATCCCGTCGGCACGCAACAGATCGGCCAGGGTGGCGTCGCCCTGGTAGGCAACAGTATGGAGGCTGACAGACACTTTATGGCTCCCGCGAGCTTTATTGGTGCCGCCACGCTAGTGCGGCGGGCGCGGGCGCGCAAGGGGCGGGCATATCAGTATCGGAGTGGAAAACTAGGCCGCCGCTGAGGGGGCATCAAAGCACTGGTGCCGGCTGTCAGGATTGAACTGACGACCTACCGCTTACAAGGCGGTTGCTCTACCACTGAGCTAAGCCGGCGATCCAGGCGGGTTGCCGGAGGGAGAACCCCTCCGGCGAACGGGCGGGGACATTAGCGTCGCCGAGCGACCTCGTAAAGAGCTACGGCGGCTGCCGTCGAAACATTCAGGCTGCCGACAGGGCCGCCGGTAGGCAACTTAGCGATTTCGTCGCTGCGCTCACCCGTCAGACGGCGGATGCCATCGCCTTCAGAGCCCAGAATCAGGGCCGTGCGGCCCGACAGATCGACCTCATGCAGGTGGCGGGCACCCGATTCGGCCAATGCGACGGTCCAGAAGCTGGCGGCCTTCAGCTGATCAATGGCGCGGGCCAGGTTGGTGACACGCACCAGCGGCACCGCCTCCACCGCGCCGGACGCCGTCTTGGCCAGGGTGCCGGTCACAGGCGGGGCATGGCGGTCCTGCACGATTACCGCCTTGGCACCAAAGGCGGCGGCGGAACGCAGGACGGCGCCGACATTGTGCGGGTCCGTCACCTGATCCAGCACGACCACAAGGGCCAGCGGGTCGTCGGCGGCGGCATCGACAATATCCTCAATCTCCACTTCGGGCAGCGGCGCGCAGGATAGGGCCACGCCCTGATGCACGGCGCCGGGCGGCAGCAGCTTGTCGATCTCTTCCTTTTCCACCAGACGCGGCTCGGGCCGGTCCAGTTCGGCGTCGGACGCCTTCTGGAACGCCTCCTCCAGCGCCTCCAAGCCTGATTCGGTGACGAACAGGTCGCGGATCTTGCGACGCGGGTTCGTCCAGGCCGCTGAGGCTGCATGCACGCCATAAAGCAGATTATGCTTGTTGAGTGCCGGACCGGTGGTGGCGCGCAGGGGCGTGGGTTCGAAACCCAGTTCCTCCGCAGCGCTCATCGGGCGGCGGCGTTCAGCCCCGCCGCGGTCCTGGCCGGAGCCAGGACGGCGATCGTCGCGCCGCTCATCACGACGGTCATCCCGGCGGTCGTCGCGCCGTTCGGCACGCGGCCCACGCGGCGGGCGGGCATCGCTGCCCGTGCGCGCGCCACGCGTATCATCATCACGGCGGGGGCCGCGAGGCGGGCGCGCGTCGCCGTCGCGGGCGGGCTTGGCAAAGCCGGGCTTGCCGCCGGCCTTGGGGCCGCGCGCCGCGCGGGCATTGTCATCGTCACGACGGGTATCGCGCGAGGGGGAGCGGGCGCCGGGGCGTCCGGCGCCGCTACCGCTGGCGCCGCCTTTGCCACCGGGGCGACCGGATTTAGGGGAGGGGGGTCGGTTTCTCATTTACGCACTTTCGTTCAAACCCAGGATTTCCGCCAGCGGATAGAAAGAATGAAGACGCATGTCAGATTGGCGTTGACAGGGGCGATTTAATCCTTATAACCCGCACTCCGTTCAGGCCGCTGGCCGAGAACGGCACCGCGGAAGGGTGGCCGAGTGGTTAAAGGCAGCAGACTGTAAATCTGCCCGCATAGCGTACGCTGGTTCGAATCCAGCCCCTTCCACCAGTTCAGGCGCGCCTCAGAATATGGGGCGCGCCGTTCTGCTTGTGGTGACGTTGTCGGGCGGTGGGCGAACGACCCGTGCGGGTGTAGCTCAATGGTAGAGCAGAAGCCTTCCAAGCTTACGACGAGGGTTCGATTCCCTTCACCCGCTCCATACCGAACCTCTTCCACGACCCGGCGTCTTCTAGAGATCGCAGCAGGCAAGGGCACAGGATACCATGGCTAAGGCAAAGTTTGAGCGGACGAAGCCGCACTGCAACATCGGCACCATCGGTCACGTTGACCATGGCAAGACGTCGCTGACGGCCGCCATCACGAAGGTGCTGGCCGAAAAGGGCGGCGCCACGTTCACGGCGTACGACCAGATCGACAAGGCGCCGGAAGAGAAGGCCCGCGGCATCACGATCTCGACCGCTCACGTCGAGTATGAGACGGACAACCGTCACTATGCCCACGTGGACTGCCCCGGCCACGCCGACTATGTGAAGAACATGATCACCGGTGCCGCGCAGATGGACGGCGCGATCCTGGTGTGCTCGGCCGCTGACGGCCCGATGCCGCAGACCCGCGAGCACATCCTGCTGGCCCGTCAGGTCGGCGTGCCGGCCCTGGTCGTGTTCCTGAACAAGATGGACCTGGCCGATCCGGATCTGGTTGAGCTGGTTGAGCTGGAGCTGCGCGAGCTGCTGACCTCCTACGGCTTCCCCGGCGACGACATTCCGATCGTCCCCGGCTCTGCCGTTTGCGCTCTGAACGACACGAACCCGGAAATCGGTCGTGAAGCCGTTCTGAAGCTGATGGCCGAGGTTGACCGGTACATCCCGCAGCCGGAGCGTCCGATCGACAAGCCGTTCCTGATGCCGATCGAAGACGTGTTCTCGATCTCGGGCCGTGGCACCGTGGTGACGGGCCGCGTCGAGAAGGGCATCGTCAAGGTCGGTGAGGAAGTCGAGATCGTTGGCCTGAAGGCCACCGTGAAGACGACCGTGACCGGCGTTGAAATGTTCCGCAAGCTGCTGGACCAGGGCCAGGCTGGCGACAATATCGGCGCGCTGCTGCGCGGCACGAAGCGTGAAGACGTCGAGCGCGGTCAGGTTCTGGCCAAGCCGGGTTCGATCAACCCGCACACGGACTTCGAGGCCGAGACCTACATCCTGACGAAGGAAGAAGGCGGTCGTCACACCCCGTTCTTCGCCAACTATCGTCCGCAGTTCTACTTCCGCACCACGGACGTCACCGGTTCGGTGACCCTGCCGGAAGGTACGGAAATGGTGATGCCCGGCGACAACATCCGCTTCGCCGTGAAGCTGATCGCCCCTATCGCCATGGACGAAGGTCTGCGCTTCGCCATCCGTGAAGGCGGTCGTACCGTCGGCGCCGGCGTCGTGTCGAAGATCGTCAAGTAAGTCGACGGCCCTCGGGCTGTTGATGGGGAAGGGCCGCTGGTGACAGCGGCCCTTTTCCTTTTGTAGGAAGGCTTTGCCGGGAACGGCGATGGTTTTCCGGGAATGCGGTGGGCGCAATGATCCCCTGCAACGGCTGTCAGCAATCGGTGCAAACTGGTTGTTGCGTTGCGGGCGCAACTGCGCTATCAACCCGCACTCCCCGGGACCGCTCGGGGCGATGGTGATGTTTTGTCACTGACGCCCGGAATGGAACCGACGGTGTAGGAGTGTAGCTCAACTGGTAGAGCACCGGTCTCCAAAACCGGGGGTTGGGGGTTCGAGCCCCTCCACTCCTGCCATCCCTTCAACAAGGATGGCCCCCTGCCGAAGTCCGGCCCCCAGCCGGTGCCAGTGCCAGGGTGACAACACGGTATGTGCATTCAGGAATGATGGCCAACGCCGACATGGCTAAAACCAATCCCGCAGAATTCTTGCGCGAGGTGCGCCGTGAGGTCGCCAAGGTCACTTGGCCGACGCGGAAGGAGACGCTTGTCTCGACCGCCATGGTCTTCGTGATGGTGATCCTGGCCTCTGTCTTCTTTCTGACGGTGGACCAGATCCTCGGATTCGGCATTCGCCTCATTCTTGGTATCGGGGGCTGATCCCATGGCCATGCGTTGGTACGTCGTCCACGTCTATTCCGGCTTCGAAAAGAAGGTCGCTCAGGCGGTTCGTGAGAAGGCTGCGCAGAAGGGCTTGGAAGAGCTGTTCGGTGACATCCTGGTCCCGACCGAAGAGGTTGTGGAAGTGCGCCGTGGCGCAAAGATCAACTCCGAACGCAAGTTCTTCCCCGGCTATGTGCTGGTGAAGATGGAGCTGACGGATGACACCTGGCATCTGGTGAAGAATGCGCCGAAGGTGACGGGTTTCCTGGGCGGCGGCGGCAAGCCGCAGGCCATTTCGGAAACCGAGGCGCTGCGCATAATGAATCAGGTGCAGGAAGGTGTGGAGCGGCCCAAGCCCTCCATCACCTTCGAGGTGGGCGAGAATGTCCGTGTCACGGACGGTCCCTTCACCTCCTTCACCGGTCTGGTGGAAGAAGTGGACGAAGACAAGTCCCGCCTCAAGGTTGCCGTGTCGATCTTCGGCCGCGCCACCCCGGTGGAACTGGAATATACCCAGGTCGAAAAGATCTGACGAGTTTCCGACCGATGGCTTCCATCGGTCGGTTCACGTGTGGGAGGTCATGCCCGTAAGTCCAAGGGCGGCCGCACCACGCAAATCCCATGACGGAACGGCCCGGCCCTCCGTCAGACTATGAGGATCATCATGGCGAAGAAAATCGTCGGCTATATCAAGCTGCAGGTTCCGGCCGGCAAGGCCAACCCCAGCCCGCCCATCGGTCCGGCGCTGGGTCAGCGCGGTCTGAACATCATGGAGTTCGTCAAGCAGTTCAATGCGAAGACGGCCCAGCTGGAACAGGGCATGCCCATTCCGGTCGTGATCACCGCCTATGGTGACCGTACCTTCACGTTCGTGACCAAGACCCCGCCGGTGACCTACTTCCTGAAGAAGGCCTCGGGCATCACCAAGGGCTCCGCCACGGTTGGCAAGTCCGCCGCCGTCGGTAAGGTGACCACCAGCCAGATCCGCGCCATCGCTGAACAGAAGATGGTCGATCTGAACGCGAACGACGTCGAAGCCGCGATGACCATGATCGTCGGTTCCGCCCGTTCCATGGGTCTCGAAGTGGTGGAGGGCTGATCATGGCCATCGGTAAGCGTCTGAAGAAGGCCAACGGCAACGTTGACCGCGCTAAGTTCTACGCCCTGGGCGACGCCGTCGCCACGGTGAAGAGCAATGCCACCGCCAAGTTCGACGAAACCGTCGAAATCGCGATGAACCTGGGCATCGACCCGCGTCACGCCGACCAGCAGGTCCGTGGCATGGTGGTTCTGCCGAACGGTACCGGTAAGACCGTCCGCGTCGCCGTGTTCGCCCGCGCCGCCAAGGCCGAGGAAGCCAAGGCCGCTGGTGCTGATCTGGTCGGCGCCGACGATCTGGCCGAGCAGATTCTGGCCGGCAACATGGACTTCGACCGTTGCATCGCCACCCCGGACATGATGGGCGTGGTCGGTAAGCTGGGTAAGGTCCTGGGCCCCCGCGGTCTGATGCCGAACCCGAAGCTGGGCACCGTGACCCCGAACGTCGCCGAGGCCGTCAAGGCTGCCAAGGGCGGTTCGGTTGAGTTCCGCGCCGAGAAGACCGGTATCGTGCATGCCGGCGTCGGCAAGGCCAGCTTCTCTGCCGAAGCTCTGGAAGAGAACGTCAAGGCGTTCGTTGCCGCGATCAACCGCGCGAAGCCCGCTGGCGCCAAGGGCACCTATGTCGAGAAGGTCTCGCTGTCCTCCTCGATGGGCCCGGGCCTGAAGCTTGACGTGCAGGCGCTGGTCGCAGCCCTGAACGCCTAAGTTTGAAAAACGAGTTTCCCTTATCCGGTTTCGGCCGGATAAGGGACCGGGTCTCCAAGAGTTGGAGGCCCACCCTGTCCGAGACCGCCGCGCGCTGATGGGACCTGTCCCTGACGCTTAATAGACCAGCCGGCGCAGACAGGAGCGAAAGCATTGATACGCCGGGACGGCGACAGCCGCCCTGGACATGATGGCTTGAAGCTTCTGGGACAGGTAACCCCGTCTGGGCTGGTTCGTTTGAACCGGCCTGGATGTGTTGTAACCGGGCGGAATGGCCTTTTTGGCTGTCCTGTCCCAAATGGAGGCGAACCGTGGATCGTTCACAGAAGGAAGCTACGATCGCGGCCCTTAATCTTGAGCTGCAGTCGGCAGCCCTCGTCGTCGTGACTAAGCAGTCCGGCATGACGGTGGCTGAAGTTACCGACCTGCGCCGCAAGATGCGGGCTGCGGGCGCTAGCTACAAAGTGACCAAGAACTCGCTCGCCGTCATCGCCCTCAAGGGCACGCAGTTCGAGAAGACCGAAGGCCTGTTCAAGGGCCCGACTGCCATGGCCTGGTCCAAGGACCCGGTTGCGGCGGCCAAGGTCGCGATCGATTACGCCAAGACCAACGACAAGTTCAAGGTCATTGGCGGCTCCATCGGCGCTGTCACGCTGGACGCTTCGGGTGTCGAAGCCCTGTCCAAGCTGCCGTCGCTGACGGAACTGCGTGCTGGCCTGCTCGGCATGATCCAGACCCCGGCGACCCGTATCGCTGGTGTTCTGCAGGCACCGGGTGGCCAAGTGGCCCGCGTTCTCGCGGCCTACGCCAAGAAGGACGAGGCGGCCTGAGCCGCATCTTACCCAACGTTTATCTAGTTCCCTTAGGAGAGCATCATGTCCAAGCTGGAAAAGCTGGTTGAAGAACTGTCGGCCCTGACCGTCCTGGAAGCCGCCGAACTGTCGAAGCTGCTGGAAGAGAAGTGGGGCGTTTCCGCCGCCGCTCCGGTCGCCGTTGCCGCTGCCCCGGCCGCTGCTGGCGCCGCTGCCCCGGCTGCTGAAGAGCAGACCGAGTTCACCGTCGAGCTGGTTGACGGTGGCGACAAGAAGATCAACGTCATTAAGGAAGTCCGCGCCATCACCGGCCTGGGCCTGAAGGAAGCCAAGGACCTGGTCGAAGGCGCTCCGAAGGTCGTCAAGGAAGGCGTGCCGAAGGACGAAGCGGCTAAGATCAAGAAGCTGCTGGAAGATGCCGGCGCCAAGGTCGCCGTCAAGTAATAGTGGCGATCTTCGCTGCATAAGAAGGCGCTGGACGGTGGCCCCCGGGAACGGGGGTCGCCGCCCGGCGTCGTCTGTCTTTTCTGAACCGGAACGTTCCGCTATCATGGCGGGCTTTTCCGGGACGGGACCATGGCGGTTCCGGAAGGGGTGGGGGTAAACCCTGCTTCGGACGGGAAAAACCAAGGCGGATCCTGGCTTCCACCGGCAGCGGAAGTAGGTGACGCTGATGATAACGACGTGGCTAAGCGCCTATCCGAACCGGATTTGCGCCCGCGTCGATTCGTGTTTTGGGGTGACGGGTTTCGGCCCGATGCCTCGAATTTGGGCATTGACTAGAGCGCGCATTGCACCGGGCGAGTTCACGAGAGGCACTCTATGGCCAAGTCGTTCACGGGACGTAAGCGTATCCGCAAGAGCTTCGGGCGTATCCCCGAGGTGACCCGCATGCCGAACCTGATCGAGGTTCAGCGCAGTTCCTACGACCACTTCCTGCAGATGGACGTGGCGCCGGAAAAGCGGGCGGTCCTCGGTCTCCAGGAAGTCTTCAAGTCGGTATTTCCGATTAGGGACTTCTCCGAGCGCGCCGTGCTGGACTTCGTCCGGTACGAGCTTGAGCAGCCGAAATATGATGTCGAGGAATGCCAGCAGCGCGGTATGACCTTCGCCGCCCCGCTGAAGGTGACGCTGCGTCTCACCGTGTTCGATGTTGATGAGGATACGGGCCTGCGCTCGATCCGCGACATCAAGGAGCAGGACGTCTACATGGGCGATATGCCCCTGATGACGGCCAACGGCACCTTTATCATCAACGGCACCGAGCGCGTGATCGTCAGCCAGATGCACCGCAGCCCCGGTGTGTTCTTCGACCACGACAAGGGCAAGACCCACAGCTCGGGCAAGTACCTGTTCGCCGCCCGCGTCATCCCCTATCGCGGCTCGTGGCTGGATTTCGAGTTCGATGCCAAGGACATTGTCTATGTCCGCATCGACCGCCGCCGCAAGCTGCCGGCTACCACGCTGCTCTATGCGCTGGATGGTTTTGACACGGAAGCCTCCCGCGCTGCTCGCAAGGCGCTGGGCAAGGACCTGCAGCCGTACGAGGCGCAGGGCATGACCAAGGAAGAAATCCTTGGCGCCTTCTACGAGACCGTGACCTACACCCGTTCCGGCGCCGGCTGGAAGACCGCCTTCGAGCCGGAGCGTCTGAAGGGCCAGAAGCTCGCCACCGACCTGATCGACGCCCGCACGGGCGAGATACTGGTCCAGCGCGAAACCAAGATGACCCCGCGCGTCCTGAAGCGCCTGGTCGAGCAGGGCCTGACGGAAGTTTCCGCTCCCATCGAAGAGATCATCGGTCGTTATCTGGCCGTCGATATCATCGATGAGCGCACCGGTGAGGTCCTGTACGAGGCTGGTGACGAAATCAGCAGCGCGTCCTTGGACAAGCTGGAGAAGCAGGGTGTGCAGGAACTGCCCGTCCTGGCCATCGACCATCTGAATGTCGGTCCCTATATCCGCAACACGATGGCTGCCGACCGTAACGCGTCCCGTGAGGATGCGCTGGTTGATATCTACCGCGTCATGCGTCCGGGTGAGCCGCCGACGCTGGAAAGCGCGGAAGCGCTGTTCCAGGGCCTGTTCTTCGACCAGGAACGCTACGACCTGTCGGCCGTGGGCCGCGTGAAGATGAACGCCCGTCTGAATTTCCAGACGGACGATCAGATGCGCGTGCTCCGCAAGGAAGACATCCTGAAGATCCTGAAGATCCTGGTGGAACTGAAGGATGGCCGGGGCGAGATCGACGATATCGACCATCTGGGCAACCGTCGCGTCCGCTCCGTCGGCGAACTGATGGAAAATCAGTACCGCGTCGGTCTGCTGCGCATGGAGCGTGCGATCCGCGAGCGTATGAGCTCGGTCGAGATCGACACGGTCATGCCGCATGACCTGATCAATGCCAAGCCGGCGGCCGCTGCCGTCCGTGAATTCTTCGGCTCCTCGCAGCTGTCGCAGTTCATGGACCAGACGAACCCGCTATCGGAAATCACGCACAAGCGTCGTCTCTCGGCCCTGGGGCCGGGTGGTCTGACGCGTGAGCGCGCGGGCTTCGAAGTCCGCGACGTGCATCCGACCCACTATGGCCGTATCTGCCCGATTGAGACGCCGGAAGGCCCGAACATCGGTCTGATCAACAGCCTCGCGACCTATGCCCGCGTGAACCAGTACGGCTTCATCGAAAGCCCCTACCGCAAGGTGGTGGACCAGAAGGTGACGTCCGAAGTGGTTTACCTGTCGGCCATGGAAGAAGGCCGCTACATGGTGGCCCAGGCCAACGCGCCGTTGCAGGCCGATGGCAAGTTCGCCGAGCTGCTGGTCTCCTGCCGTAAGGGCGGTGAATACCTGCTGGCCCGTCCGGACATGATCGACCTGATCGACGTGTCGCCCAAGCAGGTCGTGTCCGTCGCCGCCGCGCTGATCCCGTTCCTGGAGAACGACGACGCGAACCGCGCGCTGATGGGTTCCAACATGCAGCGTCAGGCCGTGCCGCTGATCAAGGCGGACAGCCCGCTGGTCGGTACCGGCATGGAAGCGACGGTTGCCCGTGACTCGGGCGTGACCATCGTTGCCCGCCGCGCCGGTATTGTCGACCAGGTGGACGCCACCCGTATCGTGGTCCGCGCGACCGAGAATACGGACCCGGCGGCCCCCGGCGTCGATATCTACAACCTGCTGAAGTTCCAGCGTTCCAACCAGAACACCTGTATCAACCAGAAGCCGCTGGTGAAGGTGGGCGACCGGGTGATCAAGGGCGATATCATCGCCGACGGTCCCTCGACCGACCTGGGTGAACTGGCCCTTGGCCGTAACGTGCTCGTCGCGTTCATGCCCTGGAACGGTTACAACTTCGAAGACTCGATCCTGATTTCCGAGCGGATCGTGCGCGATGACGTCTTCACCTCGATCCATATCGAGGAGTTCGAGGTCATGGCCCGCGATACCAAGCTGGGCCAGGAAGAAATCACCCGCGACATTCCCAATGTCGGCGAAGAGGCTCTGAAGAACCTCGACGAAGCCGGCATCGTCTATATTGGCGCCGAAGTCCGTCCGGGCGACATCCTGGTCGGTAAGGTCACGCCGAAGGGCGAAAGCCCGATGACGCCGGAAGAAAAGCTGCTGCGCGCCATCTTCGGTGAAAAGGCCTCTGACGTGCGCGACACGTCCCTGCGCCTGCCGCCGGGTGTCGTCGGTACCGTCGTGGAAGTGCGCGTCTTCTCCCGCCGTGGCGTGGACAAGGACGAGCGCGCCCTGGCGATCGAGCGGGCCGAGATCGAGAAGCTGGCCAAGGACCGCGACGACGAGAAGGGCATTCTGGAACGCTCCTTCTACACCCGTCTGAAGGAACTGCTGATCGGCCAGACCGTCGTGTCGGGTCCGAAGGGCCTGAAGGGTGGCGAGGCGATCACCGCTGAGCTGCTGTCGGGTCTGAGCCGCAATCAGTGGCGCCATATCTCCGTCGCCGATGACGGCGTGATGGAGTTCATCGAGCAGACCGGCAAGGTGTTTGACGACAGCGTCCAGCGCCTGCAGGAGAAGTTCGAGAACAAGGTCGAGAAGCTGCAGCGCGGTGACGAGCTGCCGCCCGGCGTGATGAAGATGGTCAAGGTCTTCGTGGCTGTGAAGCGCAAGCTGCAGCCCGGTGACAAGATGGCCGGTCGTCACGGCAACAAGGGCGTCATCTCGCGCATCACCCCGATCGAAGACATGCCGTACCTGGAAGATGGCCGGAATGTCGACATCGTGCTGAACCCGCTCGGCGTGCCGTCGCGTATGAATGTCGGTCAGATCCTGGAAACTCACCTTGGGTGGGCCGCGGCAGGGTTGGGCCGTCAGATCGGCGAGATGCTGGACAAGATGCGGGCCAAGGCAACCGACGCCGCCATCAAGTCCAAGACCCTGGATGAGCTGCGGGCCCGCCTGCGCCACATCTATGGTGAGGATGTGTGGGGCGCCGACATCTCCGACATGGGCGATGCCGAGCTGATCGAGCTGGCCAACAACCTGCGCCGCGGCATTCCCTTCGCCACGCCCGTCTTTGACGGTGCGCGTGAAGAAGATATCTGCCGCATGCTGGAAGATGCCGGCATCGACCGTTCGGGTCAGATGCAGCTGATTGACGGGCGTACGGGCGAGCCGTTCGACCGCCGCGTCACGGTCGGCTACATCTACATGCTGAAGCTGCACCACCTGGTCGACGACAAGATCCACGCCCGCTCCATCGGCCCCTACAGCCTTGTGACCCAGCAGCCGCTGGGTGGTAAGGCCCAGTTCGGTGGCCAGCGCTTCGGTGAAATGGAAGTGTGGGCACTGGAAGCTTACGGCGCCGCTTACACGCTGCAGGAAATGCTGACGGTGAAGTCGGACGATGTGTCCGGTCGTACCAAGGTTTACGAGGCCATCGTCCGTGGCGACGACAACTTCGAAGCCGGCATTCCCGAAAGCTTCAACGTTCTGGTCAAGGAACTGCGTTCCCTGGGCCTGAATGTCGAGCTGAACGAGCGCGACTACTAAGGGCCGATCAGGTCGACGCCCGGCGGGTCACCGCCCGCCGGGCGTCCTCATCGTTTGACGAAGCCATGACCCCCAGGGGAGACGGCATATGAATACCGAATTGATGAACATCTTCGGCACCCCGCAGGGTCCGCAGAGCTTCGACCAGATCCGCATCTCGATCGCCAGCCCGGAGCGCATCCGCTCCTGGTCGTTCGGCGAGATCAAGAAGCCCGAGACGATCAACTACCGGACCTTCAAGCCGGAGCGCGACGGCCTGTTCTGCGCCCGCATCTTCGGTCCGATCAAGGATTACGAGTGCTTGTGCGGCAAGTACAAGCGCATGAAGTATCGCGGCATCATCTGCGAAAAGTGCGGCGTGGAAGTGACCTTGTCCAAGGTCCGCCGCGAGCGCATGGGCCATATCGAACTGGCCTCGCCCGTTGCCCATATCTGGTTCCTGAAGTCGCTGCCTTCCCGTATCGGCCTGTTGCTGGACAACACGCTGAAGGATCTGGAGCGCATCCTTTATTTCGAGAACTATGTCGTCATCGAACCCGGCCTGACCGAGCTGAAGCAGGGTCAGTTGCTGTCTGAAGACGAGCTGATCGACTTCCAGGACAAGTACGGCGAAGACACGTTCACCGCCAAGATCGGTGCCGAGGCCCTGAAGGACATGCTGTCCTCGCTGGACCTGGTCACGGAGAAGGCGAACTGCCGTGACGACCTGCGCGAGACCTCGTCGGAGGCCAAGCGCAAGAAGCTCGTCAAGCGTCTTAAGATGCTGGAAGCCTTCCTGGGCAACCCGGTTGAAGTTGAGACGGTCGCCGATTACGAGCGGTTCGAAGGCTATAAGGAGCGCATTGAGCGCGCCGACGGCCCGACCATCTACAAGACCTACCCGGAAGCGACGCGCCCGGAATGGATGATCCTGGAAGTTGTTCCGGTCATTCCGCCCGAACTGCGTCCGCTGGTGCCGCTGGATGGTGGTCGTTTCGCGACGTCGGATCTGAATGATCTGTACCGCCGCGTGATCAACCGTAACAACCGTCTGAAGCGTCTGATCGAGCTGAAGGCCCCGGACATCATCGTCCGTAACGAAAAGCGCATGCTGCAGGAAGCTGTGGACGCGCTGTTCGACAATGGCCGTCGCGGTCGCGTCATCACCGGTGCTAACAAGCGTCCGCTGAAGTCCATCAGCGACATGCTGAAGGGCAAGCAGGGCCGCTTCCGTCAGAACCTGCTGGGTAAGCGCGTCGATTATTCCGGTCGTTCGGTTATCGTCGTGGGTCCGGAGCTGAAGCTGCACCAGTGCGGCCTGCCGAAGAAGATGGCGCTTGAGCTGTTCAAGCCCTTCATCTACGCCAAGCTGGAACTGTACGGTCTGGCTAGCACGATCAAGGCCGCCAAGCGTATGGTGGAAAAGGAACGTCCCGAGGTCTGGGACATCCTGGAAGAGGTCATCCGCGAGCATCCTGTGATGCTGAACCGCGCACCGACCCTGCACCGTCTTGGCATCCAGGCGTTTGAGCCGACCCTGATCGAAGGCAAGGCCATCCAGCTCCATCCGCTGGTCTGTACCGCCTTCAACGCCGACTTTGACGGCGACCAGATGGCCGTGCACGTCCCCCTGAGCCTTGAGGCTCAGCTAGAAGCGCGCGTCCTGATGATGTCGACCAACAACATCCTGTCGCCCGCCTCGGGCCGTCCCATCATCGTGCCGTCTCAGGACATCATCCTGGGTCTGTACTACATCACGATGGAACTGCCCGGTGCCGTGGGCGAGGGCATGGCCTTCGGCTCTATCGGTGAGATCGAGCATGCGCTGGCCGCGAAGGTGGTCACGCTGCATTCCAAGATCCAGGCCCGCTATCACACTGTGGACAGCGAAGGCAATCCGATCACCACCCGCGTGACGGCCACCCCGGGTCGCATGCTGCTGTCGGAGATCCTGCCCCGCCATCCGGCCATCAAGTTCGACCTGATCAACCGCCTTCTGACCAAGAAGGAAATCGGCAACATCATCGACGTCGTCTACCGCCATTGCGGTCAGAAGGAGACGGTGATTTTCGCCGACCGGATGATGCGTCTGGGCTTCACCAACGCGTTCAAGGCAGGCATCTCCTTCGGTAAGGATGACATGGTTATCCCGGCCGAGAAGGAGATTCTGGTCAAGGAAGCCCAGGACCGTGTGAAGGAGTTCGAGCAGCAGTATCTGGACGGTCTGATCACCCAGGGCGAGAAGTACAACAAGGTGGTCGACGTCTGGTCGGAAACCACCGAAAAGGTCGCCGGCGCGATGATGAAGGTCATCGAGCAGCCGCGTCCGGGCCTGGGTGTGAATTCGGTCTACATGATGGCCCATTCCGGTGCCCGTGGTTCGCCGGCTCAGATCAAGCAGTTGGCCGGTATGCGCGGTCTGATGGCCAAGCCGAGCGGTGAGATCATCGAGACGCCGATTATCTCCAACTTCAAGGAAGGCCTGTCGGTTCTGGAGTATTTCAACTCCACCCACGGTGCCCGTAAGGGTCTGGCTGACACCGCCTTGAAGACGGCGAATTCCGGTTACCTGACCCGTCGTCTGGTGGACGTGGCGCAGGACGCCATCATCACCGAGACGGATTGCGGCACGAAGAACGGCCTGACCGTGAAGGCAGTGATTGATGGCGGCGACGTTATCGTTCCGCTGTCGGAGCGTATCCTGGGCCGTACCTCTACTGTCGACCTGGTCAATACGCTGACCGGCGAGATGATCGTGCCGGCTGGCGAGCTGATCACCGAGCGTGAGCTTGAGCTGATCGATGCTGCCGGTATCGATACGGTCCATATCCGTTCGGTGCTGACCTGCGAAACCGAAGATGGCGTGTGCGCCCATTGCTACGGCCGTGACCTGGCCCGTGGTACGCGGGTGAACATGGGCGAGGCCGTGGGCGTCATCGCCGCACAGTCGATCGGTGAGCCGGGCACGCAGCTGACGATGCGTACGTTCCACATCGGTGGCGCGGCACAGCGTGGCGCGGAGCAGAGCTTCATCGAAGCGACGCTGGACGCCAAGGTGATCGTGCGTAACCGCAACCTCGTCATGAACAGCGAGGGTGTGCCGGTGGTGATGGGCCGCAACTGCGAGCTGGCGCTGCTGGATGAGCAGGGCCGCGAGCGCGCCAAGCACCGTGTTCCTTATGGCGCCAAGCTGAACAAGGCGCTGGCGGTTGATGGCGCTCCCATCAAGCGCGGTGACCGCCTGGCCGAATGGGACCCCTACACCCTGCCGATCCTGACGGAACGCGAGGGTACGGCAACCTATGTGGACCTGGTGGAAGGCATCTCGGTCCGCGAAGTCATGGACGAAGCCACCGGCATCTCGTCCAAGGTGGTGGTCGACTGGCGTCAGCAGCCGCGCGGTGCGGACCTGCGTCCGCGCATCGCTCTGGTGGATGCCAATGGTGAGATCGTCAAGCTGCCGAACGGCACGGAAGCCCGCTACTTCATGAGCGTGGATGCCATCCTGTCGGTGGAGAATGGCGCGAAGGTCCAGGCCGGTGACGTGCTGGCCCGTATCCCGCGTGAAAGCTCCAAGACGCGTGACATCACCGGCGGTCTGCCGCGCGTGGCCGAGCTGTTTGAAGCCCGCCGTCCCAAGGACTTCGCGATCATCGCGGAGATCGAGGGCCGGGTGGAGTTCGGCAAGGACTACAAGACCAAGCGCCGCATCGTTGTGAAGAATGACGAGACGGGGGAAGAGCGCGAGTACCTGATCCCGAAGGGCAAGCACATTGCCGTTCAGGAGGGCGACTATGTCCAGAAGGGCGACAGCCTGATGGATGGTAGCCCGGTGCCGCACGACATCCTGTCGGTCATGGGCGTCGAAGCGCTGGCGAACTACCTGATCAATGAGATCCAGGACGTCTATCGTCTGCAGGGCGTGAAGATCAACGACAAGCACATTGAAGTGATCGTCCGTCAGATGCTGCAGAAGATCGAGGTCTCCGATCCGGGTGACACCACCCTGCTGATCGGTGATCAGGTTGATCGGGTGGAGTTCGAGCAGGAGAACCGCGCCGTTCAGCAGCGGATCAAGGAAGGCGAAGTCGATCTGCGCTTTGCGCAGGGCAAGCCGGTTCTGCAGGGCATCACCAAGGCGTCGCTGCAGACCCGTTCCTTCATCTCTGCCGCGTCGTTCCAGGAAACGACCCGCGTCCTGACGGAAGCTGCCGTCCAGGGCAAGGTCGACAATCTGGAAGGCCTGAAGGAGAACGTGATTGTCGGTCGTCTGATCCCGGCCGGTACCGGCTCGGTCGTCAACCGTTTGAAGGCCATCGCTGCCGAGCGCGACCGCGCCATGCAGATGGGCGAAGACGGCGAAACGCCGGCTCTGCCGGAAGCGGCTGCCGAGTAAGATCGGCAGATGCTGAGTTGAGTAGGAAAGGGCCGCCCTGGCAAAAGGGCGGCCCTTTTCCGTTCTGGCCTGCTAGGAACAAAGCTGCTGCTACCGGGTTGCCCCGTCGTCGCGCGGGCCCGTCGCCAGCGCTCGGTCTGGAGGGGTTCCCATGCAGCGCTATGCCTACGGCTGGATCACGCTGGCCTTCTTCGCCATCTCAATGTTGGGCCATTGGATATTCGGCTGGTTCGCCTACGCCGACGCCGCGATCCAGCATGGAAACGCGCCTACCCTGGTGCCCTTCATCATGCAGATGGGGCGGGAGACGTTTGAGAACTGGCAGTCGGAATTCCTGCAACTGCTGTGGCAGGTTTGCGGTCTCGCCTACTTCCTTTATGCCGGCTCGCCCGCGTCCAAGGAGAATGACGACCGCATGGAGGCCAAGATCGACGCCTTGCTTCGCCTGCAGGCGGGCGATCGTGCCGGTAGCCTGATTACAGCACTTGATGAGCGGTACCTGCGCACCCACGGCCATGCAAAGCCGCTGCGCCATGGCGACCAGCCGGTGGGAATCACGGTGGCAGATCCTGGCGCATAGCCTTACCCCTTGGCAAGGCGTACCATCGCCGCCTAAATAACCGCCATTGGGACTGGTCAGGGAGTGGCGGTGATGGCGGGTAGTCGTTTGTCAGGTAAGCTGGGCCTGCTGTTCGCGGCGCTGTCCGGTGTCGGGGCTGCCTCTATCGTTGGGGAGTTGCTGCGCGCCCTGCCGCAGGCGGCAGCCATCGCCGAACAAAACCCCATGCTGCTGGTGGCGGCTCCCATTCCGGTCGGTGCCGTTGTTGCCATCGCGCATATTTTCTGGCTGCGTTCTTTGGCTGTCAGGTCCGTACCGGTCGCTCCTCCAGCGGCACCTGCCCGCACCTTGGTACCACCCCCCGATGACGGGCAGGGCGGTGGCAATAAGCCCCCGCGCTGGCGGCCCGTTATCCGTAATTGAGGCTGGGCCTATGAACCGTACCCAGCTTACACTGGCGCTGGACAGGATGGACAGGCTGTACCCCAACGTGCTTCAGCCCGATTACCGGGACGAAGTGTTGGGCGTTGGCCGTTCCTTCGCGCCGCTGGCCCGCACGGCCAAGAAGCTTGGTAGCCTCCTGCACGCCCACCGTGGTCGCAAACTTGATCAGTTGGAAGAACGTGTCGTGGCGGAGGTCCGGCAACTGCATGATGAGCTGCGCGAAGGGGCGCAGCGGCTGCTGGCCGCCAAGGTTTGGATCGGGGACGAGTAGCCCCCGACCGGCATCAGCCCCCGAAAAACACCCTGTACATCAGACGCCCGGGCAGCAGCGTGAAAGCCCCGGTGATCAGCAAGGCCAGCACGTAAAGCCGCACCATCGCCTTCTTGTGGCGTACGATATCGCCCTTCCGGACCAAACGGATGGCCTGCCACAGCGTGATCAGCGTCAGCACCGACAGAAGATGGATCGGGCTGAACAGCCCGAACATCCGGATTTCATGGATGAAAAAGGAAGACAGCGCCACGGTCGCCATGGCGGCCACCCAGATGCGGCCCAGAAGCCGGTGGGTCGGCGTCCCCTTGGGCATGGCAAACTGTACGCCACCCAGGATGATGGCGGCACCTGCCAGCACGGCATGAAGCTGGATCAGCGCCGGTGCGCCCAGGAAAAGATCGAAACCCTGCAATTTTAATCCCCTGTCCGATAGGTTTTCCCAACCTATCGGACAAACCAGGCAGGAAAATCAATGGCCTGGTTAAAGGGACGTAAAGAATTCAGCGAATGACGCTGCCCCACAGATCGTATTCGTCTGCTTCCTCGATCTTCACCCGGACCATATCGCCCGGCTTCACCTTGAACTCGTCATTCAGGTAGACGGCACCGTCGATCTCCGGGGCATCGGCCCAGGAGCGTCCAACGGCCCCTTCCTCGTCTACCTCGTCGATCAGCACATCCATCTCGCGACCGATCTTGGTGGCGAAACGCTTGGCGCTGATCTCCTGCTGGTGCGCCATCAGGCGGTTCCAGCGTTCTTCCTGGACTTCCTTTGGAACGGCGCCAGGGATCTCGTTGGCGGGCGCGCCCTCCACCGGTTCGTACTTGAAGCAGCCCAGACGGTCGATCTGAGCCTCGGTCAGCCAGTCCAGCAGATACTGGAAATCCTGCTCCGTCTCACCGGGGAAGCCGACGATGAAGGTGGAGCGGAGCGTCAGATCGGGGCAGCCCTGGCGCCACATCTTGATCCGGTCCAGCACCTTGTCGGTGTTCGCCGGGCGCTTCATGGCCTTTAGGACGTTGGGGGCCGCATGCTGGAACGGGATGTCGAGATAGGGCAGCACCTTGCCCTCTGCCATCAGCCCAATGACCTCGTCCACATGGGGATAGGGATAGACATAATGCAGGCGAATCCAGGCGCCCAAGTCGCCCAGTTCGCGGGCCAGATCAATGAACTTGGCGCGGACCTGGCGGCCCTTCCACTTGCTCTCGGCATAGCGTGTGTCCATGCCATAGGCCGACGTATCCTGGCTGACCACCAGGATTTCCTTCACCCCGGCCTTCACCAGCGCCTCGGCCTCGGCCAGCACCATGTTGGCGGGGCGGGAGACCAGATCGCCGCGAATGGACGGGATAATGCAGAAGGTGCAGCGGTTGTTGCAGCCCTCTGAAATCTTCAGATAGGCATAATGGCGCGGGGTGAGACGCAGGCCCTGCGGTGGCACCACATCCAGATACGGGTCATGGCGCGGCGGCACCACCTCGTGCACGGCGCTGACCACTTGCTCATACTGGTGCGGACCCGTGACGGCCAGGACATTGGGGTGGTTCTGACGGATTAGGCTCTCTTCCTTGCCCAGACAGCCCGTGACGATGACTTTGCCGTTTTCCTTGATGGCCTCACCGATGGCCTCCAGGCTTTCGGCCTTGGCGCTGTCCAGGAACCCGCAGGTATTGACCAGCACAACATCGGCCCCGTCATAGGAGCCGGAAATCTCATACCCTTCCGACCGCAGCTTGGTCAGGATGCGTTCGCTGTCCACCAGCGCCTTGGGGCAGCCGAGAGAGACGATGCCGACCTTGGGCGCGGCGGCGGGGGAATGGGTCTGCTTGGTCATGGGGAAGGGTCCTTGAAAACAAGCGGCCTATATAATCTCGTGCGCGCGTTGAGGCCAGTGGGCCGCAAGCATGGCGGGGTGGCGGAAAGCAGCGCGGATGGTGTGCCGGTACGATTCGGGGTATGATCGCTCCTCAGATACAGCATCCGGGATGCCGTCATGGTCAAGGCCGTCAAAAAGATCGATGTCAGCCGCATGACCATTGATGAGTTTCTGGCGTGGGACTCGGGCGATGACCTGACTTATGAGCTGATAGAGGGTCGGCCTGTGGCACAGTCGGCGCCCTCCACCACCCATGCCCGGATTACAGCCAACCTCAGCATAAGCCTTGGAAACCGGCTGCGGTCTGCTGGGCGGCCATGTGTGCTGGAGGCTGGGGGAGGAGCGCTGCGTATCGACAAGCGCTGGACCGTCCGTGCGCCAGACCTGCTGGTCCGCTGCGGCTCGGACCGGCGGACGGCGGAGATGCCGCTGTTGGCCGCTGAAATCCTCTCGCCCAGCAATTCCGCCAGCGAAATGGCCCGCCAGCGTGATGATTATGCCTCGGTGGGTATCCAGCAGGTCCTGGAGCTGGACCAGGACGAGGCCCGCGCCCTGCTGTGGCGGGCCGATGGCGACCGTTGGATTGTCGAAACGATCCGTGGCCTGAAAGCCTCTATTACGCTTGACAGTATCGGCGTTACCATCCCCATGGCCGAGATTTATGAGGATGTGGAACTGACACTCACCGCCGAGGGCCCATCGGTGGCGGCGGGATCGGCCCCCTGACCGGCCCTCAAGCCCTGCGGAGTCCAGGGGGCCACGATGCGTTGCCAACGTGGCGGAAGGCCTAGGGTCGCGCTTGACGGGGTGGGGCGACATCCCTATAGTCCGCCAACCTATTTCGGGGGGGCAGGCTGTAGCCCGCCCTCGTGGCGTCTAGACGCTGTCCCCACTGTTGGCATCAAGCGCTTACCCATCAGGGACGTTGGCCAGCTCCAAGGAACCTCCCCGGAACAGTCGATAGCCGCACCCGAGTCCTTGTTCGGACGGCGCATGAGATTCTCCCGCACGGAGCCCAAAGCTTCGTATGCGGGTGTTTTTCGTCCGTCGTTATGAGGTTGGTGGTGCGACCGGTTTGGAATGACATCCCCGTTTCGGGGATATGAGAAAAGGCGAAGGGCGTTCATGCCGACGATCAGTCAGTTGATCCGCAAGCCGCGGGCTCCGTTGGTGGCCCGGGATAAGGTGCCGGCCCTGCAGGAATGCCCGCAGAAGCGTGGCGTTTGCACCCGTGTCTACACCACCACCCCGAAGAAGCCGAACTCGGCGCTTCGTAAGGTCGCCCGCGTGCGCCTGACGAACGGCTACGAGGTCATCAGCTACATCCCCGGTGAAGGTCACAATCTTCAGGAGCACTCGGTCGTCATGATCCGTGGTGGCCGCGTGAAGGATCTTCCCGGTGTGCGTTACCACATCATCCGCGGCACGCTCGATACTCAGGGCGTGAAGAATCGGAAGCAGCGCCGGTCGAAGTACGGCGCGAAGCGTCCGAAGTAAGGAGAGCGAGCAATGTCCCGTCGTCGTAAAGCCGACAAGCGCGAAGTTCTGCCCGATGCCAAGTTTGGCGATATCGTGCTGACGAAGTTCATGAACTGCCTGATGTACGACGGCAAGAAGTCGGTGGCTGAGTCCATCGTCTACGGTGCCCTGGATCGCATCGAGTCGAAGACGAAGCAGGACGCTCTGCAGCTCTTCCATGACGCGCTGAATAATGTCCGTCCGTACCTGGAAGTTCGTTCCCGCCGCGTCGGTGGTGCGACCTATCAGGTTCCGGTGGAAGTGCGTTCCGACCGTGCGCAGGCCCTGGCGATCCGCTGGATCATCGGTGCTGCTCGTAACCGTTCGGAAAACACCATGACCGAGCGTCTGTCGGGTGAGTTGCTGGACGCCGCGCAGCAGCGCGGTACGGCTGTGAAGAAGCGTGAAGACACGCATCGCATGGCTGAAGCCAACAAGGCCTTCTCGCACTACCGCTGGTAAGTTCGGACGCCCCGATCCATGGCCCGGTCCCATCCCATCCACTCCTATCGGAATATCGGCATTGCCGCGCACATTGATGCCGGCAAGACGACGACGACGGAGCGGATCCTGTTTTACACGGGCAAGTCCTATCGCATTGGCGAGGTCGATAACGGCACCGCCACGATGGACTGGATGGAACAGGAACAGGAACGGGGCATCACGATCACCTCGGCGGCCACGACCTGTGTCTGGAAGGATCACCGTATCAACATCATCGACACGCCGGGTCACGTTGACTTCACCATTGAGGTTGAACGTTCTTTGCGGGTTCTTGACGGTGCGGTTGCCCTGTTCGATGCGGTGTCGGGTGTGGAGCCCCAGTCGGAAACGGTCTGGCGGCAGGCGGACAAGTACCGCGTGCCCCGGATCTGCTTCGTAAACAAGATGGACCGCGTTGGCGCGGACCTTCTGGGGACGGTGGCGATGATTGCAGAACGCTTGGGTGCCAACCCCGTTCTGCTGCAATTGCCGCTGGGTGTGGAGACGGGCTTCAAGGGTGTCATCGACCTGATCGCCATGAAGGCGGTCATCTGGGCCGATGATATGCTGGGCGCCCGGTTCGATACGGTGGATGTGCCGACCGACATGCTGGATGAGGCGAAGCGCTGGCGCGCCAAGCTGGTCGAGCAGGCGGTCGATATGGAAGAGGCGGCGACCGACGCCTTCCTGTCCGGTGTTGAACCGGATGAGAAGGAACTGCGTCGTCTGATCCGTAAGGGCACGATCGGGCTGAAGCTCGTTCCGGTGCTGTGCGGGTCGGCTTTCAAGAATAAGGGCGTGCAGCCCATGCTGGATGCCGTCGTTGATTTTCTGCCATCCCCGGCGGACAAGGGCGATGTCCAGGGTTTGACGCCGTCGGGCGATGCGGTAACCCGCGCCGCCAATGACGAGGCGCCTTTTGCGGCGCTGGCGTTCAAGGTGATGAATGATCCGTTCGCGGGGTCCCTGACCTTCGCCCGTATCTATTCCGGTTCTCTGCGTCAGGATGCCATCATGGCCAATCCCGGCAAGAAGCAGGAAGAGAAGGCTGGCCGCATGCTGCTGATGCATGCCAACAGCCGGGAGGAGATCGAGGAAGCACATGCGGGCGATATCGTCGCGTTTGCTTCCCTGGAAGGGACGACGACGGGGGATACGCTGTGTGATCCGGCCCATCCGATCCTGCTGGAGCGGATGGAGTTTCCCGAGCCGGTGATCGAGGTGGTGGTCGAGCCGCGTAGTCAGGCCGATCACGACCGGATGGCAGTGGCACTTGGCCGTTTGGCGGCTGAGGACCCTTCTTTCCGGATCGGCCGCGATCCCGAATCGGGCCAGGCGATCCTGCGGGGCATGGGTGAGCTTCATTTGGAGATCATCGTGGACCGCATGCGCCGGGAGTTCCGGGTGGAGGCGGCGGTGGGCAAGCCCAAGGTGGCCTACCGCGAGACCGTCACTGCCCGGGGCGAGGTGGATCACACGCATCGGCGCCAGATTGGTAATGTCGGCCAGTTCGCCCGCGTTAAGCTGGTGGTGGAGCCGGCAGAAGCGGGTCGGGGGCTGGTATTTGTGAACAAGGTGTCAGCGGAAACGCTGCCAAAGGAATTTGTCACGGGCGTGCAGAAGGGGCTTGAGGCCGCCAGGACGTCGGGTGTCGTTGCCGGTTATCCGGTGGTCGATATTCGGGTCGAACTGGTCGATGGCGCCTTCCACGATGTGGAAAGCTCTACGCAGGCATTTGAAATGGCTGCGCGGACGGCATTGCGGGAAGGGCTGGCCAAGGCTCGCCCCGTCCTGTTGGAGCCCGTGATGAAGGTCGAGGTGATGACCCCGGAGGAATATCTGGGCGATATCATCGGCGACCTGAACAGCCGCCGGGGGCATATCCTCGGCATGGATCAACGGGGCAATGCCCGGGTGATCGATGCCAAGGTGCCACTGGCGACGATGTTTGGTTATGTGAATACGCTGCGGTCCAGCAGTCAGGGCCGGGCACAGTACTCGATGCAATTCGAAACGTATGAACCGGCGCCGCACGCCATCGCTGACGAGCTTCGCAGCAAGGTGGCCTGAACTGGTCGTCAACCGATTGAAATGAGGACGGAACATCATGGCTAAGGCTAAGTTTGAGCGGACGAAGCCGCACTGCAACATCGGCACCATCGGTCACGTTGACCATGGCAAGACGTCGCTGACGGCCGCCATCACGAAGGTGCTGGCCGAAAAGGGCGGCGCCACGTTCACGGCGTACGACCAGATCGACAAGGCGCCGGAAGAGAAGGCCCGCGGCATCACGATCTCGACCGCTCACGTCGAGTATGAGACGGATAACCGTCACTATGCCCACGTGGACTGCCCCGGCCACGCCGACTATGTGAAGAACATGATCACCGGTGCCGCGCAGATGGACGGCGCGATCCTGGTGTGCTCGGCCGCTGACGGCCCGATGCCGCAGACCCGCGAGCACATCCTGCTGGCCCGTCAGGTCGGCGTGCCGGCCCTGGTCGTGTTCCTGAACAAGATGGACCTGGCCGATCCGGATCTGGTTGAGCTGGTTGAGCTGGAGCTGCGCGAGCTGCTGACCTCCTACGGCTTCCCCGGCGACGACATTCCGATCGTCCCCGGCTCTGCCGTTTGCGCCCTGAACGACACGAACCCGGAAATCGGTCGTGAAGCCGTTCTGAAGCTGATGGCCGAGGTTGACCGGTACATCCCGCAGCCGGAGCGTCCGATCGACAAGCCGTTCCTGATGCCGATCGAAGACGTGTTCTCGATCTCGGGCCGTGGCACCGTGGTGACGGGCCGCGTCGAGAAGGGCATCGTCAAGGTCGGTGAGGAAGTCGAGATTGTTGGCCTGAAGGCCACCGTGAAGACGACCGTGACCGGCGTTGAAATGTTCCGCAAGCTGCTGGACCAGGGCCAGGCTGGCGACAATATCGGCGCGCTGCTGCGCGGCACGAAGCGTGAAGACGTCGAGCGCGGTCAGGTTCTGGCCAAGCCGGGTTCGATCAACCCGCACACGGACTTCGAGGCCGAGACCTACATCCTGACGAAGGAAGAAGGCGGCCGTCACACCCCGTTCTTCGCCAACTATCGTCCGCAGTTCTACTTCCGCACCACGGACGTCACCGGTTCGGTGACCCTGCCGGAAGGTACGGAAATGGTGATGCCCGGCGACAACATCCGCTTCGCCGTGAAGCTGATCGCCCCGATCGCCATGGACGAAGGTCTGCGCTTCGCCATCCGTGAAGGCGGCCGTACCGTCGGCGCCGGCGTCGTGTCGAAGATCGTCAAGTAAGCCTATCGCTTCGACGCATCACAGCAATGTGGTGGGGCCGGCCCGAAAGTACTTGGGGCCGGCCCACTCTTTGGGTATAAACCCTGCTCTTTTTGGGGTCTAGGACATGGACAATCAGAATATCCGGATCCGCCTTAAGGCGTTTGATCATCGCGTGCTCGACCAGAGCACCAGCGAGATCGTCAACACCGCGAAGCGGACCGGTGCGCGCGTCCGCGGTCCGATTCCGCTGCCCACGCAGCTGGAAAAGTTCACGGTAAACCGCAGCCCGCACATCGACAAGAAGTCGCGCGAGCAGTTCGAGATTCGCACCCACAAGCGTCTGCTGGATATCGTCGATCCGACGCCCCAGACGGTTGATGCGCTGATGAAGCTCGACCTGGCCGCTGGCGTCGACGTCGAAATCAAGCTGTAATCTAGTTTGGTGGAGTACGGGACCTCTCCCGATCTGAGGATGTCCCGAGTTATGGAGAAAAACAGATGCGATCCGGATTGATCGCGCAGAAGGTCGGCATGACCCGCGTCTTCACAGACGAGGGTGAAAGCGTGCCGGTGACTGTGCTGAAGCTGGACCAGGTCCAGGTTGTCGCCCACAAGACGGAAGAGAAGGATGGCTACACCGCCCTCCAGCTCGGCGCCGTCAAGGCCAAGGTGAAGAACGTCGCCAAGGCCCAGCGTGAGGTGTTCGCCAAGGCCAAGGTCGAGCCGAAGAAGAAGCTCGTCGAGTTCCGCGTGGCTCCCGCCAATCTGATCGAGGTTGGTGCTGAGCTGACCGCGGATCATTTCGTTTCCGGCCAGTTCGTGGACGTGCAGGGCACGACCCTGGGTAAGGGTTTTGCTGGCGGTATGAAGCGCTGGAATTTCGGCGGTCTGCGTGCGACCCACGGCGTGTCCGTGTCGCACCGCTCCATCGGTTCGACCGGTGGCCGTCAGGATCCCGGTAAGACCTTCAAGAACAAGAAGATGCCCGGTCACATGGGTGTCGACACCGTCACCGTCCAGAACCTGAAGGTCGTGTCGGTCGACGCCGAGCGCGGTCTGATCCTGGTCAAGGGCGCTGTCCCGGGCCATGAGGGCGCTTTCGTCCTCGTCAAGGACGCCGTCAAGAAGAAGCTGCCCGAGGGCGTGCCGTTCCCCGGCGCCTTCCGTGCTCCGGCTGCTGAAGCTGTCGCGGCGGAGGGCTGATAAATGAAGACGTCCATCAAGAATCTGAACAACGAAACCGTCGGCGAGATTGAGCTGTCGGAAGCCGTGTTCGGCCTGCCGGCCCGTCAGGACATCCTGGCTCGCATGGTGCTGTGGCAGTTGGCCAAGCGCCGCGCTGGTACTCATAAGGCCAAGACGATCTCCGAGATCTCCGGCACCACCAAGAAGCCGTGGCGCCAGAAGGGCACCGGCCGCGCCCGTCAGGGTTCGCTGCGTTCGCCGCAGTTCCGCGGTGGCGCGCGTATTTTCGGGCCGGTCGTTCGTTCCCACGAACATGACCTGACCAAGAAGGTCCGCAAGCTGGCCCTGAAGACCGCCCTGTCGGTCAAGGCCGCCGAAGGCAAGCTGGTCGTGCTGGAGGCCGCCAAGGCCGATAGCCACAAGACCAAGGTGCTGTTCGGTCAGCTGCAGGCCCTGGGTCTGAAGTCGGCGCTGATCATCGACGGTTCCAACGTTGATGTGAATTTCGCCCGTGCCGCCGGCAACATCCCGCACATCGACGTGCTGCCGGAACAGGGCGCCAACGTGTACGACATCCTGCGCCGGGACGTTCTCGTCCTGACGCGCAACGCTGTCGAGCAGCTGGAGGCTCGCCTGAAATGAGCACGAGCAAGAAGACAATCTCGGCCGAGCGCATGTACGACGTCGTCGTTGCGCCCGTGATCACCGAGAAGGCCACCATGGGTTCCGAGCACAACCAGGTCACCTTCAAGGTGCGCATGGATGCCACGAAGCCCGAGATCAAGGCCGCGGTTGAGGGCCTGTTCAAGGTGACGGTCACGGCGGTGAATACCTCCGTGGTCAAGGGGAAGACCAAGCGCTTCCGTGGGACGATCGGTCGTCGGTCGGACTACAAGAAGGCCGTGGTTACCCTCGCCGAGGGCAGCTCCATCGACGTGACCACCGGCGTGTGAGGGTAGAGCTATGGCTTTGAAGACTTTCCGTCCGATTACGCCGAGCCTCCGCCAGCTGGTACTGGTGGACCGTTCGGAACTGCATAAAGGCAAGCCCGTCAAGATGCTGACCGAGGGCCTCTCCGGCTCTGGTGGTCGCAACAATACGGGTCGCATCACTGCCCGCCGCATGGGTGGCGGTCACAAGCGCACGTACCGCATCATCGACTTCAAGCGTACGAAGTTCGATATGCCGGCGACCGTTGAGCGTCTGGAATATGACCCCAACCGTACTGGCTTCATCGCTCTGGTGAAGTACACGGACGGCACCCTCGCTTACATTCTGGCTCCGCAGCGCCTGAAGGCCGGTGATGTTGTCATCTCCGGTGAAAAGGTTGACGTGAAGCCCGGCAACGCGATGCCGCTGAAGAACATCCCTGTTGGCACCATCGTCCACAATGTGGAACTGAAGGCTGGCAAGGGTGGTCAGTTGGCTCGTTCAGCCGGCACGTACCTGCAGCTGGTCGGTCGCGACCAGGGCTATGCTCAGCTGAAGCTCCCCTCGGGCGAGCTGCGCATGGTCCGTGGCGAGTGCATGGCCACCATCGGTGCCGTGTCCAATCCGGACCAGTCCAATGTGGTCATCGCCAAGGCCGGTCGTAACCGCTGGCTGGGCAAGCGTCCGTCCGTTCGCGGCGTCGCCATGAACCCGATCGATCACCCGCACGGTGGTGGTGAAGGCCGTACCTCCGGTGGCCGTCACCCGGTCACGCCGTGGGGCAAGCCGACCAAGGGTAAGAAGACGCGTCAGAACAAGGGCACGGATAAGCTCATTATCCGCCGCCGCGCTAAGTAAGGGAGTGCTGCCGTGACTCGTTCCGTTTGGAAGGGGCCGTTCGTTGACGGCTACCTGTTGAAGAAGGCAGACAAGGCGCGTGCGTCGGGCCGCAACGAGATCATCAAGATCTGGTCGCGTCGTTCCACGATCCTGCCGCATTTCGTTGGTCTGACCTTCGGCGTCTATAATGGCCAGAAGTTCGTGCCGGTGCTGGTGACCGAGAATATGATCGGTCACAAGTTCGGTGAGTTCTCGCCGACCCGTACGTTCTACGGCCATGCGGCCGACAAGAAGGCGAAGAGGAAGTAATCATGGGAAAGCCGGCTGCAGAACGGCGCCTCAGCGAGACTGAGGCCAAGGCGTTCGGCGGAATGATCCGCACGAGCCCGCAGAAGCTGAACCTGGTTGCACAGCTGATCCGTGGAAAGTCCGCTGGTGAAGCTGTCGCCCTTCTGACATTTTCCAAGCGTCGTATCGCTGGCGAAGTGAAGAAGGTCCTCCAGTCCGCCATCGCGAACGCCGAGAACAACCACCAGCTGGACGTTGACCGCCTGTTCGTGTCCCACGCGACGGTCGGCAAGGCTCTGGTCATGAAGCGTTTCCATGCCCGCGCTCGCGGTCGTGGCGCCCGTGTCGAGAAGCTGTTCAGCAACCTGACCGTGATCGTGCGTGAGCGCGCTGAGGATAAGGCCGAGGGGGCCGCTGAATAATGGGTCAGAAAGTCAATCCGATCGGCCTGCGCGTCGGTATCAACCGGACGTGGGACAGCCGCTGGTACGCTGGTCGTGACTATGCCAAGCTGCTCCATCAGGATCTGAAGCTGCGCGGCTACCTGCAGACCCGTCTGCAGGCAGCTGGCGTCAGCCGCGTCATCATCGAGCGTCCGGCCAAGAAGGCCCGCGTCACCATCCACACGGCCCGTCCGGGTGTGGTGATCGGCAAGAAGGGTGCGGACATCGAGAAGCTGCGTCTTGAACTCAGCAAGATGGCCGGGTCCGAGGTCAATCTGAACATCGTCGAGATCCGCAAGCCGGAACTGGACGCCCGCCTGATCGCCGAGAACATCGCCAGCCAGCTGGAGCGCCGCGTGGCGTTCCGTCGCGCCATGAAGCGCGCGGTGCAGTCGGCGATGCGTCTGGGCGCTCAGGGCATCCGTATTAACTGCTCCGGCCGTCTGGGCGGCGCGGAAATCGCGCGTATCGAATGGTACCGTGAAGGCCGCGTTCCGCTGCACACCCTGCGTGCTGACATCGACTATGGTGTTGGCACCGCGAAGACCACCTACGGCACCTGCGGTGTCAAGGTGTGGGTGTTCAAGGGTGAAGTGCTGGCCCATGATCCGATGGCGCAGGACAAGCGCGCCGCGGAACAGACGGCTGCTCGCTGATCATCCGGATACTGGCAAGGGATATAGAGAAGGCTACATGCCATGCTGAGTCCGAAGCGTACTAAGTACCGCAAGGCGCACAAGGGTCGTATCCACGGCGCCTCCAAGGGCGGTACCACACTGAATTTCGGCGCTTTCGGCTTGAAAGCTGTCGAGCCGATGCGTATTACGGCCCGTCAGATCGAGTCGGCGCGTCGCGCTATCACCCGCCACCTGAAGCGTCAGGGCCGCGTTTGGATCCGGATTTTCCCGGATCTGCCCGTGTCCTCGAAGCCGGCGGAAGTGCGCATGGGTTCCGGTAAGGGTTCGCCCGAATTCTGGGCCGCGCGCGTTGCGCCGGGCCGTATCATGTTCGAAGTCGATGGTGTTCCGGCTGAGCTGGCCACCCGCGCGTTCGAGCTGGCTGCTGCAAAGCTGCCGATCAAGGTGCGTATGGTCACCCGTCTGGGTGAAGGGGGTGAGGCATGACGAAGGCTACTGACCTTCGCGGCAAGAGCACGGACGAGCTGAACGATCAGCTCCTCCAGCTCAAGAAGGAGCAGTTCAACCTGCGTTTCCAGAAGGCTTCCGGCCAGCTGGAGAATACCGCGCGGGTTCGTGTGGTGCGTCGCGACATCGCCCGCATCAAGACCATCCTGGGCCAGCAGGTTTCTGCTGCGTCCGCGTCCTGAGGAGGGGTTAACGATGCCCCGTCGCGTCCTGCAGGGTACCGTGGTGTCCGATAAGGGTGACAAGACCGTCACCGTGCTCGTCGAACGTCGCGTTATGCATCCTGTGTATAAGAAGTTCATCAAGCAGTCCAAGAAGTACGCCGCCCACGACGAGGCGAACGCTTTCAAGATCGGTGACACCGTCCAGATCGAAGAATGCCGTCCGATCTCCAAGTCGAAGCGGTGGACCGTCGTCGTGGCCCCGGCCGCTGGCGACACTCCGAACGCCTGAAGATAAGGAAGACATTCCATGATTCAGATGCAAACCAACCTGGAAGTCGCGGACAATAGCGGCGCGCGCCGGGTGCAGTGCATCAAGGTGCTGGGCGGCGCTGGTCGTCGCTTCGCCGCCATCGGCGATGTTATCGTCGTGTCGGTGAAGGAAGCCATCCCGCGCGGCCGTGTTAAGAAGGGTGACGTGCAGCGCGCGGTCATCGTTCGCACCGCCAAGGAACTGCGCCGTGAGGACGGTTCCGTCATCCGCTTCGACCGTAACGCCGCCGTGCTGATCAACAAGCAGGGTGAGCCGATCGGTACGCGCATTTTCGGGCCCGTGACCCGTGAGCTGCGTGGCAAGAAGTTCATGAAGATCATTTCGCTGGCGCCGGAGGTGCTCTGATGGCTGCGAAGATCCGCAAGGGCGACAAGGTCGCTGTCATCACCGGTAAGGACAAGGGCAAGACCGGCGAAGTTATCGCCGTTCTGCCGTCCGAGGGCCGTGTCAAGGTGCGCGGTGTCAACCTGGTGAAGAAGCACCAGCGTCAGACCCCGATGCAGCAGGGCGGCATCGTCGAGATCGAGGCGGCGCTGGACCTGTCCAACGTTGCCATCCTCGACCCGAAGACCAACAAGCCGACCCGCGTCGGCTTCCGGACGCTGGAAGACGGCCGCAAGGTCCGTTTCGCCAAGGCTTCCGGCGAAGTGATCGAGTGAGGCGCGCCATGGCTGCTCGTATGAAAGAACGCTACGACGCGACCCTGCGTGCAAAGTTGAAGGCGGAGTTCAACTACGCCAACGACATGCAGATTCCGCGTCTCGAGAAGATCGTGATCAACATGGGCGTTGGCGAAGCCGCCAGCGACGGCAAGAAGGTGACGCAGGCTGCCGCTGAGCTGGCTGCTATCACCGGTCAGAAGCCCGTGATCACGAAGGCTCGCAAGTCCATCGCCCAGTTCAAGCTGCGCGAAGGCATGCCGATCGGTTGCAAGGTCACCCTGCGCGCCGACCGCATGTATGAGTTCCTGGATCGTCTGGTCACCATCGCGCTGCCGCGCGTCCGCGACTTCCGCGGCATCAACGGCAATGCGTTCGATGGCCGCGGGAACTACGCGCTGGGCCTGAAGGAACAGCTGATTTTCCCGGAAATCGACTACGACAAGGTGGACGATATCCGCGGCATGGACATCATCTTCGTCACCACGGCCAAGACCGACAAGGAAGCCAAGGCTCTCCTGAAGGGTTTTGACATGCCTTTCGCCGGGGAGGCGGGGACCAATGGCTAAGAAGAGCTCTATCGAGAAGAACAAGCGCCGCACCGAACTGGCGGCGAAGCACCGGGAAAAGCGCGCCGCCCTCAAGGCGACCGCTAAGAACCGCGAACTCTCCGATGAGGAGCGTTTCACGGCTGTCCTGAAGCTGGCGCAGCTGCCCCGCAATGGCAGCCGTACCCGCATCCGGAACCGTTGCGAGCTGACGGGGCGTCCGCGCGCCTTCTATCGCAAGTTCCGCTTGTGCCGTGTCGCCCTGCGTGATCTCGCCAGCAATGGCCAGATCCCGGGCATGACCAAGTCCAGCTGGTAAGGAGGGTCGGGTAATGAGCCTGAGCGATCCCCTGGGCGATATGCTGACCCGTATCCGTAACGGTCAGAAGGCCCGTATGTCGGTCGTGACGAGCCCCGCGTCGAAGCTCCGCACCAATGTGCTGGAAGTCCTGAAGCGTGAAGGTTACATCCGCGGTTATGCCGTGGAGGAAGACCGTCCCGGTGTGCAGTCCCTGCGCATCGAACTGAAGTACTTCGAAGGCGAGCCGGTTATCAAGGAAGTGCACCGCGTTTCCAAGCCGGGCCGCCGCATCTATTCGAAGATCGCCGATCTGCCGCGGGTCTATAATGGCCTGGGTATTTCGATCCTGTCGACGCCTCGCGGCGTCATGTCTGATGTAGAGGCCCGCGCTGCCAATGTCGGCGGCGAAGTCCTCTGCAAGGTGTTCTAAGGAGCACGGCCACATGTCCCGTATCGGAAAGCATCCGGTGCCGGTGCCGGCCGGCGTTACCGTCCAGGTCACCGGTCAGACTGTCACCGCCAAGGGCAAGCTGGGTCAGCTCAGCTTGAACTTGATCGACGAAATCGAGGCCAAGCTGGAGGGCGGCAATGTTGTCGTCCTGCCGCGGACCGAAACGGTTCGCGCTCGCCAGAACTGGGCCACCGCCCGTACCAACGTTGCCAACCTGGTGACCGGTGTGGACAAGGGTTTCACCCGCAATCTCGAAATCACCGGCGTCGGCTACAAGGCCGCCGTCGCTGGTTCGGAGCTGGTGCTGAACCTGGGTTTCTCGCACGACATCCGCTACCCCATCCCTGCGGGTATCACGATGAAGTGCGACAAGCCGACGTCCATCTCGATCAGCGGCGCTGACAAGCAGCAAGTTGGTCAGATCGCTGCGGAGATCCGCTCCTATCGTCCGCCTGAGCCCTACAAGGGTAAGGGCGTCAAGTACGATAACGAGACGATCATCCGCAAAGAAGGCAAGAAGAAGTAAGGCGGACGACGATGAGCAAGCAAAAAGATCTCAACGCGCGCCGCAAGGCGCGGGTGCGCGCCCGGCTCCGCAAGGTCGGAAGCGGTCGCGCTCGTCTCTCGGTCTTCCGGTCGAGCCAGCATATCTATGCCCAGATCATCGACGACGAGGCCGGCCGCACGCTGGTTTCTGCGTCGACCCTGGAAAAGGATCTGCGGGAAGCCCTGAAGACCGGCGCCGACATCGAGGCGGCCAAGGCCGTCGGCAAGTTGGTTGCCGAGCGCGCCGTGGCACAGGGTGTCAGCACCGTTTACTTCGATCGTGGTCAGTACCTGTATCACGGGCGTGTGAAGGCTTTGGCCGACGCCGCCCGCGAAGCCGGCCTGCAGTTCTAAGGGGGTTAGCATGGCTCGTAATGAGAACAGCGCGGCCGGCGGCGAGGGTGAGCGGCGGAACCGTGATCGCGGCGAACGCCGTGATCGTGGTGAAAACCGCGAACGCCGTGAGGAACGCGAAGGTGACGATCTCGTCGAGAAGCTCGTCGGGATCAACCGTGTCGCCAAGGTGGTTAAGGGTGGCCGTCGCTTTGGCTTCGCCGCCATTGTGGTTGTCGGTGACGCGAAGGGTCGTGTCGGCGTCGGTTCGGGCAAGGCCCGCGAAGTGCCGGAGGCCATTCGCAAGGCCACCGAGCAGGCCAAGCGCTCCATGATCCGCGTGCCGCTGCGCGAGGGTCGCACGCTGCATCACGACGTGTTCGGTCACTTCGGTGCCGGCAAGGTCGTGCTGCGTGCCGCCCCTCCGGGTACCGGCATCATCGCGGGTGGCCCGATGCGCGCCATCTTCGAGGCCCTGGGCGTGGCGGACGTGGTGACCAAGTCGGTCGGCACTTCCAACCCGCACAACATGATCAAGGCAACCTTCGACGCCCTGACGCAGTGCGTCAGCCCGCGTTCGGTGGCTGCCCGTCGTGGTCGTCGCGTGTCCGATATCCTGGGCAAGCGCGAAGGCGAGAAGGAGGCCGCGTAAATGGCTGACAAGAACACCGTCATCGTGACCCAGACGGGGAGCCCGATTGGCCGCCAGGGCGACCAGCGTGCGACCCTGATCGGTCTGGGTCTCAACAAGCTGAACCGCACCCGCGAGCTGGAAGATACGCCGGCTGTCCGTGGGATGATCAACAAGGTTCGGCACCTCGTGCGCGTCGAGGAGGCCTCGTAAGAGGTTTCCCCGATACGGCCTGAAGGATCAAGACCATGAAGCTCAACGAAATCAGTGAAAACCCGGGCGCACGCAAGCTTCGCATGCGCATCGGTCGCGGTATCGGGTCCGGTAAGGGCAAGACCGGTGGCCGTGGCGTCAAGGGTCAGAAGTCCCGTACGGGCGTCTCGATCAAGGGCTTCGAAGGCGGCCAGATGCCCCTGCATCGCCGTCTGCCGAAGCGTGGCTTCTCTAACGTTCCGTTCGCCAAGGATTACTCCGTGGTTAACGTGGGCGCCGTGCAGAAGGCCATCGATGACGGTCGTCTGAACGCCGCTGAGACGGTGAACGCCGAGGCGCTGGTGAAGGCCGGCCTGGTGCGTGTCTCCGCCGATGGCGTGCGTCTGCTGAACAAGGGCGCCATCAAGGCCGCCGTGACCTTCGACGTAGCTGGCGCTTCCGCCGGCGCCGTCGCTGCGGTCGAGGCTGCTGGTGGCAAGGTGAACCTGCCGGCCGTCGAGGCCTGATCGGTTCCACCAACGCCGTTGGTAAAGTATGTGACAAGGCCCCGGAGCAGTCCGGGGCCTTGTTGCGTTTCGGCTGCGCCCCGGCAAGCAGGCATGTGACATTCGATGCCATTATGATAAACGACTTGACGTTAGTAAGTCGCTTATGTTGTTATCAGGGCGTGGCACCGATGGTGACCGAATGGGGCGGCAAAGGCGGCGAACGCCGCTAGGCACTTCCCGGTCACCATCCGCATCGGCGCATTACAGCCGGGGCATTTGGAGTGCCCAGAATGTTTGGCGTTCCAGATTTTAAATGTGGCGCGAATTCTTGAGATACGGCTGCGAAGGGCGCCCGGCTTAACAAAGCCGGGCGTCTTTGCGTTTGATAGCCATGGATTACGCATCAGCGCAGAACGCGCTCAAGGATCTCCACGCCACGCCGCAATACCTCCCGCTCTTCCACCGTCAACGGCGCCAGTCGTGCGTCGAGCGCGGCAACCCGGCGCGCCCGCCCGGCCAGAAGCAGGGCGCGCCCGGCCTCCGTTGCGGCGATGCGAACCCCCCGCCTGTCCGTTGGGTCGGGATCACGGCTGACCAGCGCCGCCGCCGCCAGCGCATCGACGATCCGGCTCATGGTGGGCGGGCGCACCTGTTCCGCCGCTGCCAGCTCGCCCAGGGATCGGGGGCCCCCAAAGACCAGTATCGACAGTGCCGACAGGCGTGGTGCCGTCAAACCGCTATCATCATCTTCCCGTCTTAACAGTCGCAGCAGGCGTATGGATGCGGCGTGCAGCCGCTCGGCAACGCTGTCCGGTCGATCATGGGGATGCTTTACGGACATTGTTAGCTTTGCTAATAATTATCTTCAGCTAAACACTATCATCCGGCAGGAAGGTGATCCATGGGCTTGAATCCCTCGCATATCGTGCAGATCGCCGTTCCGGTTCAGGACCTGAACCGCGCCCGTGCCTTCTACCGCGATGTGCTGGGCCTCACGCATCTGTTCGATGCGCCGCCATCGCTGGCCTTTTTTCAGTGCGGTCAAACCCGCCTGATGCTGGGGCCGCAGGAAGGGCAGGAGCAGATTGCCGGTCCCATCCTCTATTATAATGTAGCCGACGCAGGGGCGGCGCAGGCAGCGCTGGAAGCTGCCGGCGCATCCGTCGTACAGCCGGCCCACCTTATCGCGCGGGTTGGTGGCAATGATATCCATCTTGCTATCTGCCGCGACAGCGAGGGGAACATGGTCGGCCTGATGAGCGAGACGGCAGCGGCCTGAACCAGGCGCCGGGCACGATCGGCACAAGATGCCGCAGCCCCTACATTGGTGGCATTGACCCTGCCGCACGATGGCCTTACCCCTATGGTTGGAAAGAACAACGGCGGTTGACGGCCCGGATGCCGGGTCCTGTGGTGTAACGGACACCTGCCAGATGCACATGGCATACTGGTGCTGGTGTTTTTCATGTTGACCACATGCCCCTATGTCCTGTTGATACGCGTGAGAGTGGCCGGCCCTCCGTTTCGGCCGGACCAGTGACTTGCCAAGAGGCCTTTTATGGCATCCGCCGCTGAACAGCTTGCCGCCAACATCAATTTCGGCGCCTTCTCGAAGGCCACGGAACTGAAGAAGCGCATTTGGTTTACCCTGGGGGCGTTGATCGTCTACCGCCTGGGGACCTACATTCCTCTGCCGGGTATTGATTCTGGTGCCTTCGCCAGCTTCTTCGCCAATCAGTCGGGCGGCATCCTGGGCATGTTCAACATGTTCGCCGGTGGTGCCGTTGAGCGCATGTCGATCTTCGCGCTCAACATCATGCCCTATATTTCGGCGTCGATTATCATCCAGCTGATGACGGCTGTTGCCCCGTCGCTGGAGACGCTGAAGAAGGAAGGCGAGTCGGGCCGCAAGCGTCTGAACCAGTATACGCGCTACCTGACGGTGGCGCTGGCCCTGGTGCAGTCCTACGGCTTGTCCCTGGGCCTGGAGGGCATGAACCAGGCTGGAGGCAGCGTGGTGATCGATCCGGGCTGGTTCTTCCGCCTGTCGACCGTCATCACCATGGTCGGCGGCACCATGTTCCTGATGTGGCTGGGTGAGCAGATCACGTCGCGCGGCGTTGGCAACGGTATCTCGCTGATCATCTTCGCGGGTATCGTGGCGGCTCTGCCGGGTGCCTTCGTGAAGATACTGGAACTGGGCCGTACCGGTGCCATGAGCACCTGGTTCATCCTGGGCCTGCTGGTTCTGGCGGTCATCGTGATCACGGGCATCGTGTTCTTCGAACGCGCACAGCGCCGCCTGATCGTGCAGTATCCCAAGCGCCAGATGGGCAACAAGATGTATGGCGGGGAGGCTTCGCACCTGCCGCTGAAGCTGAACACCGCCGGCGTCATCCCGCCCATCTTCGCGTCATCGCTGCTGCTGCTGCCGCTGACGGCGGTCGGGTTCTCCTCGGCTGGTGGGCCGGAATGGCTGGCCACGATCACCCGCTTCGTTGCGCATGGCACGCCGCTCTATATGGTGCTGTACACTGCGCTGATCGTTTTCTTCTGTTTCTTCTATACCGCCATCGTCTTCAACCCGACCGAAACGGCCGAGAATCTGAAGAAGTATGGCGGGTTCATTCCGGGCATCCGGCCCGGCAAGAACACGGCCGATTATCTGGACTTCGTGCTGACCCGTTTGACGGTGGTGGGGGCCGCCTACATCACGGTGGTCTGCTTGCTGCCGGAAATCATGATGGCGGAGTATGGGGCCGCCTTCTATTTCGGTGGTACCAGCCTGCTGATCATGGTCACCGTGACCATGGATACCGTGGCGCAGATCCATTCCCACCTGCTGGCGCATCAGTATGAAGGACTGATCAAGAAGGCCAAGCTGCGTGGGAGACGTGGATGAACCTCATTCTGTTGGGTCCGCCGGGCGCCGGTAAGGGGACGCAGTCCCAGCGCCTGGAGAAGAAGTACGGTACCGTGCAGCTTTCGACAGGTGACATGCTGCGCGCAGCCGTGCGCAGCGGGTCCGAGCTGGGCCAGCGTGCCGATGCCATCATGAAGGCAGGGCAGTTGGTACCGGACGAGGTCATGATCGCCATGATCTCCGAACGGATCGATCAGCCGGACTGTGCCAAGGGCTTCATCCTGGACGGTTTCCCGCGGACCGTGCCGCAGGCCGCGGCGCTGGACAGTATGCTGGCCGACAAGGGCCTGAAGCTGGACCATGTGATCGAGATGAAGGTGGACGGGGCTGCCCTGGTTACCCGCGTCACGGGCCGCTTCACCTGCGCCAAGTGCGGTACCGGTTATCACGACACGTTCAAGCCGACCGCTGTCGCGGGTACCTGCGACAATTGCGGCTCGACCGAGTTCACGCGCCGTGCCGATGACAATGCCGAAACCTTCGGCAAGCGTCTGGCCGCCTATGAGCGCGATACGGCCCCCATCCTGCCCTACTATGCCTCACGTGGCGTGCTGAAGCAGGTGGACGGCATGGCGGAGATCGATGAGGTCACCCGTCAGCTTGAGGCCATTATCGGCTGATCCGACGGGGCGGCCGGAAGGAAAAAGGGGCGGTCGCCGACATGGTGACCGCCCCTTTTTCATTTCACCGCTTCGGACTCCTTAGCTTCTCCAGCGCAGGACCGTATCCTTCACCGGATTGACAAAGTCGCGGCCCTCGGCCTTCGCCCGCTGATACTCGTTCTTTAACTGGTGATACCAGCGGGCCTGGGTGTCGGCGTCCTTGATCAGCATCAAGGTCGGATCATGGGCCAGGCCCTTCTGCTGCATCACCACCACATCGCGGTCTTGGCCCAGAAAGCGGCGAACGAAGCGGCGCAGGAAGGGCTTGGCCAGATTGGCCCAGCCCAGGGTCCAGTAGAAGCTGTTGGTTACCTCAGTATTGTTGGCGTCCAGCGGCGTGACGGTGGTCAGGTTGACGATGCGGTGCCGCCCGGCGGCGATATGTTCGATTCGCACACCGGGAAGCCGGAAGGTGATCTCCGTCTCCGGTGCGCCCCCCAACAGCTTATAGGCGGCAGAGTTGGAGGAGGGCCGGTGCCGCTTCATGGCAAAGCCGAAGGGGGCGGGACCGAAGGCCTTCGCCTTTTCATGGATGGAGCGGGAGGACCGCCAGAACCAGCTTTGATGCACAAAGGGTCCATGCGCCGGGTCCATCAGGCCGATGACGGCATGATCGACGGGGCAGGGGAAATGCATCACTTCCGTCAGGTTGGGCAGCCTCCCGTCCATGTCGGGCATCTGCGGCGGCTCACCCGCCGGTGCGCCATCGCCCATCCAGATCCACAGATTGCCCTGCGCCTCTGCCACCGGATAGCGGCGGACCTTGATGCGGCTGATATCGAAATCTTGGTCGGTGACCAGGGAGGGGATGGCTGTGCAGCCACCGCCGCCATCAAAGCGCCAGCCATGATAGCGGCATTCCACCTCCCGCCCGTCGAATCGGCCACAGGACAGGGGAATGCCCCGGTGCGGGCAGATATCGCGAAGGGCGAAGGCAGTTCCGTCATTGTCCCGCGCAAACAGGACCGGCTGCCCCAGCAGGGACTTTGCCTGCATCTTGCCCCGTTTCAGCGCGGCAGATGGCAGAGCGAAGTACCAGATATCGGTCAGGAACGATGCGGTCATGATGCGTCACATGGGCGGCGGGGGGAGGGCCGCACCATAACAGGACATGAGCGTCAGGTCAGGGTGCGCTAAAGGGGCGAACTGCTGACTTCCCCGGATAACCCTGGTAGAATCTCGTCCATCAACGCCATTCCTGCGTCTGAACCCCTTCGCCGCCGGTGGTTTGCGACGCGGGCAAAGCGTGGAACATGAAACACCCTGTTGTTTTCTGTTTCACTTGGTTGCACGAAGCCGCGTTTTGGTCGGAGGGCAGGCCTCATCATCTCCGAATGTGGCCATCATAACCACGCCGTGTCCACATCCAGCACTGTCCGGTCCAGGCTAGTCAGGATTGTTGCCTGGGTGACGGTCTTGGGCAGTTCATGGGCGAAGAACCAGCGGCAGGCGGCCAGCTTGCCGTTCAGATGGTTGGAGTCACCTTTGCCATCCGTCAACCAAGTGTCGGCCACCAGGGCTTGGCGCAGCCAGATCCAGGCCATGACGGTATGCCCGAACATCTCCAGATAGGTGGTGGCATTGGCCAGCGATAGCGCTACATGACCGCCGGCCCGCACCGTACCCAAATGCGCGGTCACGGTGGCAACACGGCTCAGCGCTTCGCCCAGGCCCGCCGCATGGGTGGCAAGGGCGGGACGTGAGGTGGCCGCAGTAATCGTGGTCGCCATTTCGGCGGCCAGCGCTTCAAACGCGGCTCCACCATCCATGAACACCTTGCGGCCTAGCAGGTCATTGGCCTGGATGCCGTAGGTACCCTCATGGATCGGGTTCAGGCGGTTGTCGCGGTAATACTGCTCCACCGGATAGTCGCGGGTGTAGCCATAGCCGCCCAGGATCTGGATGGCCCATTTATTGGCCTCCAGGCAATGTTCCGACGGCCAGGATTTAGCAATAGGCGTCAGCAGTTCCAACAGCAGGCTGGCGCGGCGGCGGTCCGCCTCCTCGGCTGCTGTGCGCTCTTCGTCCACCAGTCGGGCGCAGAGCAGGCACAGCGCGATGGCGCCTTCCGATGCCGCCTTCTGTTGCAACAGCATGCGCCGCACATCGGCATGCTCGATGATCGGTACCATGGGGCTGGTCGGGTCGCGTGCCTCCAGAGGGCGGCCCTGGGGCCGTGTGCGGGCATACTCTGCGGAATAGCGGTAGCCGGCATAGCCCAGCGCGGCAGCCCCCAGGCCGACGCCGATCCGCGCCTCATTCATCATCTGGAACATGTAGGATAGGCCATGATGGGCTTGGCCCACCAGGAAGCCCTGACAACGCCCTTCCTCGCCAAAAGACAGGATGGTGCTGGTGGTGCCGCGATAGCCCATCTTGTGCAGCAGACTGACCAGCCGCACGTCATTGTCGGGACCCAGGCTGCCATCATCGTTCACGCGGATGCGGGGAACGATGAACAGGCTGATGCCCTTCACGCCAGCGGGCGCGCCCTTGATCTTGGCCAGCACCATATGGACGATATTGTCCGACAGTTCATGTTCGCCGGCGCTGATCCATTGCTTGGTACCGGTGATGGCATAGGAACCATCGGGGTTGGGCGTGGCGCTGGTGCGGATATCGGCCAGGCTGCTGCCAGCCTGTGGTTCCGACAAGGCCATGGTGCCGAAGAACCGGCCCGTCAGCATGGGGGCCAGGAACTTGGCTTGCTGCGCTTCGCTGCCGAAACTGCGGATCAGGTTGCCGGCCCCGATGGTCAGGAACGGATAGGCGGCGGTGGCGATATTGGCGGTCTGGAAGAAGCTGAACGCTGCCTGCACCACACACCAGGGCAATTGCAGCCCGCCCAATTCCTCATCGTGATGGGCAGCCAGAAACCCAGCCTCGGCAAAGGCATCCACGGCCTCCTGCACGGCGGGCAGCATGACGACCTTACCGTTGATCCGGTCGGGTTCGTGCTTGTCGGCCTCGTGATAGTGCGGCCCGAACTTGTCATCCGCCAGGCCGGCAGCGGTGTCCAGCACCTGGGACAGGGCGTCACGGTCCAGGTGGCTGAAGCGGGGGCGGGATAGCAGACTGTCCAGGTCCAGCAAGCCATCTAGGATGAAATCGATCTCGCCACGGTCCATCCGGCTCATGCCCGCATCCTCCCGACAATTGTCTGTGGCCCCGAGTCGTGCCCGGGCCTTCAAACAGATGTTTAAATTGTCGCGGCGTGCCTGTCGAGAGGCTGTGTCAGCGGCGCCAGAAGGAGGGGCTGAGCAGCACGAAGACCGTGAAGAGTTCCAGCCGGCCCAGCAGCATGGCCAACGACATGATCCAGACTGCGAAATCATGCAGCGGCTCGTAATTGCCCACCGGCCCGATCATCGTGCTGAGGCCGGGACCGACATTGCCCAGGGCCGTGGCGGCGGCCGAAATGGCGGTGACATAATCCAGCCCTGTCAGACCCAGCAGGACCGCGAAGATCAGGATCAGGGCGACATAAAGGAAGGTGAAACTCATCACCGAGATGATGACATCATTGTCCACCGGCTTGCCATTATAGGTCAGCGGGATGATCCGGTTGGGGCTGAACAGGCGATTGATCTGCATGCGCAGGGCCAGCCACAGAACCTCAAACCGGAACATCTTGATCCCGCCGGAGGTAGAGCCGGTGCAGCCCCCCACCAGGGTCAGGATGAAGAACAGGGCCACGGGCCCAGGACCCCAGGCCAAGTAGTCCGTGGAGGCAAAGCCCGTGGTGGTGATCAGGGAGACACAGTTGAACAGCGAATGGCGGATCGCCTCCATCGGTTCCAAATGGTCCCTGGCGATCAGATAGAGGGCCAGCAAGCCCGCCACGATCAGGGTGAAGGCGGCGTAGTGGCGCACCTGACTGTCATGCCACAAGGCCTTGGTATCGCCCTTGATCATCGAGATGAAGCGAACGAACGGCAGGCTGCCCAGAAACATGAACAGAATGATTGTCCATTCCACACCGGCATTCTGAAAATGCCCGATGGAACTGTCCTTGGTGGAAAAGCCACCCGTTCCCAGGGCTGTCATGGAATGGTTGATAGCGTCGAACATCGGCATGCCGGCCAGCCGCAGCATGATGATGCAGGCGATGGTCAGCGCCAGGTAGACCCAGCCAAAGCCCAGCGCCATGTCCGCGGCGCGCGGCACTACCTTGTCCGACTTGTCGGAGGATTCGCTGCGGAACAGCTGCATCCCACCGACCCGCAGGAAGGGCAGGATCACGATCCCCATGCCGACAATGCCGATCCCCCCCAGCCAGACCAGCAGCGACCGCCACAGCAGCAGGCCCGGGGGCAGGGTCTGCACCGTGGCATAGGCGCTGGCGCCGGTCGTCGTCAGGCCCGACATTGCCTCGAAATAAGCGTTGGCATAGGTCAGCCGTTGTTCGGCGAAGGTGAAGGGCAGAGCGGCGAAGGCACCGACCACGATCCAGGCAAAGGTGGTCAGGATGAATGTCTGACGTAACGACAAGGCAATGCGGTCGGCCCGATTCGTCAGCATCAGCAGAACGCCAAAGAACAGCGTAAGACCCGAGGAGACGGCAAAGACCCGCCAGTCATCCTGACCCGCCGCCAGATCGGCAATCATCGGCGCCACCATCGCAACCGCGATGACGGACAGAAGCGCACCGATCACATAGAAGATGGGACGGACGTCCAGGGAGAGCATGGCACTCCGACGGCTTGACGGGAAACCGCAGCCGGTCTGGCGCGGAACACGTGACACACCCTTGTTGAAGGCGGCATGGCAGTCAAGCCCGCTGTGCCATCCCCGAAAGGCAACGGCCGGGGAAATCCCCGGCCGTCACGGATGATCAGGTCGCCGGGGTCACTCGATCCCCAGGGCGGCCTTGTACAGTTCCAGAAGCGCGTCCATTTCCTGCCGGTCTTCCTTTTCCATCCGGCGGATGCGGATGATCTGACGCATCACCTTGGTATCAAAGCCGGTGCCCTTGGCCTCGGCATAGATGTCCTTAATATCGTCCTGGATGCCCTTCTTTTCCTCTTCAAGGCGTTCGATGCGCTCGATGAAGGAACGCAGGCGGTCGGCCGCGATTCCGCCGACATCATTGGAGGTTGCGGCGTCAGACATGGTGTCTCTTACCTTGGCAAGTATGTTGGAAAGTGCCGGGACCTTATCCAGCCAAGGCCGGGGACGCAAGCCGGATGGTAGAAAGCGTGATCTTCATCACGTCCGGCGCAGCACCAGTGCCACGCCGGCTGCTGTCACGACCATGCCGCCCAGTGCCAGTGGCCCCAGCTTCTCTCCGAACAGGGCCCAGGCCATCAGCGCCGTGACGGGTGGGACCATATAGAACAGGCTGGCGACCCTGGATGCGGCACCCCGCCGGATCAGGGCGAACAGCAGGAAGATGGCGCCGACGGACAGAACCAGACACAGCCAGACCAGCGCGAATACGAAATCAGCGGTCCAATCGACCCGCATCGTCTCCAGCAGGGGAGCCAGCACGGCCAATACCGTGCCCGTGGCGGCATACTGGATGGTGGTACCCGCTCGCAGGTCCATATCGGCGCAATAGCGTTTCTGATAGAGCGTACCGATGGAGATGCCCAGAAGGGCCGCCACGGACAGGCCGATGCCCAACGGCCCGCCAATATTCAGCGACAGCTTCTCCCAAACCACCGCCGACACGCCGGCCAAGCCCAGGGCAAAGCCCAGCCATTGCCGGCCCGTGATGCGTTCCCCCAGCAGCGGCCCCGCGACCAATGCTGTCAGCAGGGGTTGCAGGCCCACGATCAGGGCGACGCTGCCGGCCGGCATGCCCTGCTTCAGGGCGCCGAACACGCCCCCTAGATAGACGCCATGCACCAGCACGCCCGCTACGGCGATATGCCCGACAGTGCCCCAAGAACTGGGCCAAGGGGCCTTCTGCCACACAGACAAAGCCAGTAGTACGACCGCCACCAGCGCCATGCGCCAGAGCAGGAAAGTCAGTGGCTCCGCATGGGGAAGGCCCAGCTTGCCGCCGATGAAGCCCGTGCTCCACAGCAGCACGAAAAGGGCGGGTGCCAGCTTTCCCCAATCGGGGGCGGTCAGGCTACCGGAGGGGGAGAAGGGGGTGTTCATCCAAAACATCCTGAAACGGCAAACGGCCGCCCCCCGATTGGGAGAGCGGCCGTCGACCTTACGAACTCATCAGATAACGCGAGGTTATCGGGATCAGCCGTTGTTCTTGCCCTGCTTGGCAACGATTTCGTCAGCGACGTTCCTCGGCACCGGATCGTAGTGCGAGAATTCCATCGTGAACGAACCGCGACCCGAGGTCATGCCGCGCAGCTGACCGATATAGCCGAACATGTCGGACAGCGGCACATGGGCTTCAACGGCGATGTTGTTGCCACGCTCCAGCTGACCCAGGATCGTGCCACGACGACGGTTCACGTCGCCGATCACGTCACCCAGATAATCTTCCGGAACCACAACTTCGACCTTCATGATCGGTTCCAGCAGAACCGGGCCGGCCAGCTTCATGGCTTCGCGGAAGCAGGCCTTGGCGGCGATTTCGAACGTCAGGGCGTTCGAGTCGACGTCGTGGTACTTGCCGTCGATCAGCGTGGCCTTGAAGTCCACAGTCGGATAGCCGGCGATGACGCCGTCTTCCTTCTGCATCTGCAGGCCCTTGTCCACCGACGGGATATATTCGCGGGGAACGGTACCGCCGACAACCTGATCGACGAACTCGTAACCCTCACCGCGCTCCTTCGGCTCAAACACGATCTTCACTTCTGCGAACTGGCCCGAACCGCCGGTCTGCTTCTTGTGAGTGTAGATGTGCGTGACGTTGCGGGTGATCGTCTCACGATAGGCCACCTGCGGACGGCCCATGACGCCTTCCACACCATATTCGGTGCGAACGCGGTCCAGGGTCACTTCCAGGTGCAGTTCGCCCATGCCGCGCAGCAGGGTCTGACCGGTCTCACGATCGGTTTCCAGACGCAGGGACGGGTCGGCACGGACCATCTTGCCGATGGCGGCACCGAACTTGTCCTGATCCGCGCGGTTCTTCGGCTCGATCGAGACGGAGATCACGGGCTCGGGGAAGCGCATGCGCTCCAGCACCACGGGGGCGGTGGCATCGCACAGCGTATCACCAGTGTCGGTTTCGGCCAGCGACACGAAGGCGACGATGTCGCCGGCGCGGCATTCTTCCAGATCGTTGGTGTCCTTGGCGAACATTTCCACGATACGGCCGATACGCTCGCGCTTGCCACGGGTGGCGTTCAGCAGGGTCGTGCCCTTGGTGACGACGCCGGAATAGACGCGCACGAAGGTCAGCGAACCGTACTTGTCGTTCAGCACCTTGAATGCCAGACCAGAGAACGGCTCATCGTCGGAGCACAGACGCTCGCCATTCGGGTTACCATCGGGGTCCACCGTCTTGATGGCTTCCACGTCGGTCGGGGCCGGCAGGTACCAGACAACGGCGTCGAGCAGCTGCTGCACGCCCTTGTTCTTGTACGAGGAACCGCACAGAACCGGCACGAAAGCACCGTTCAGCGTGGCCTTGCGGATGCACTCGCGCAGCTTCTCAGCCGACGGCTCGGTGCCTTCCAGATAGGCTTCCATCGCCTCGTCGTCCTGCTCCACGCAGGCTTCGACCAGGTCCTGACGGTACGTGGCGTACTGGCTCAGCAGTTCGCGGTCATAGGCGTTGGTGATCTTCAGCTTGTCGGCCAGATCGTCCGTAACGTCCCAGATTTCCCACTTGCTGTCCTTCTCCTCGGAGAACCAGACATAAGCCTTCATCTCGACAAGGTCGATCATGCCGTGGAAATCGTCTTCCGAACCGATCGGCATCTGCAGGCAGATGGGGCGGGAGCCCAGACGGTCAACGACCATCTTCACGGTACGGCGGAAGTTCGCGCCCGAGCGGTCCATCTTGTTGATGTAGCACATGCGCGGAACCTTGTAGTTGTCCGCGAGGCGCCAGTTCGTCTCGGTCTGCGGCTCCACACCGGCCACACCGTCGAACACCACCACAGCGCCGTCGAGCACGCGGAGCGAGCGGTTCACCTCGATGGTGAAGTCCACGTGGCCCGGGGTGTCGATGACGTTGATCTTCTTGCCCTTCCAATGGCAGGACACGGCGGCCGACTGAATCGTGATGCCGCGCTTCTGCTCCTGCTCCATGTAGTCGGTCGTCGTCGACGTCTTCAGATCCTTGGTATCATGAACGTCGATGATCGTGTGCTTGCGACCCGTGTAATACAGGATGCGCTCAGTCGTGGTCGTCTTGCCGGCATCGACGTGGGCGATGATGCCGATATTCCGGATATCAGAAAGCGGGGTAGTGCGGGGCATAAGAAGGGCTCCGTCGTCCAGCGTCGTGTCAAAAGATCAACCGACCCGGCGTGGTGAGGTCGAGTGCGTGGATGAGGCGGGAGGAACCACGATACCGTAGCGCCCATCCCGCACGAAAAAAACCGGGGTGCCGTCAGCGCCAAGCGCCTCGGTTCCCCGGTGGCGGCCTATGTAGCGCGGATGCGGCCTTATGCCAAGGGGGGATATGGCATGACGGGTAAGCGCGTGGGCGATAGTGCTGTCGCGGCCATCGCTGGTGCGGAGCGATGTTGCCGGATGCTCACCCGCATAGCCACGCCGTGGCCTTTCACGGCGCTCCTGCCTGCGCTGGCGACCCGTCAGACCAAAACGAAAAACCCCGTCGGGATTGCTCCCGACGGGGTTTTTCTCAACCGCGAACGGTCTGGCCTGGATCAGGCGGCGGCTTCTTCGCCGTCCTCGTCCTTCACCAGCACCGGGCCGCTGTCCTGGCCCTTGGCGGCCACGTCACGGTCAACGAACTCGATGATGGCCATCGGAGCGTTGTCGCCGTAACGGAAGCCGGCCTTCAGGACGCGGGTGTAGCCACCGTTGCGGTCCTTGTAACGCTCCGCGATGACGGTGAACAGCTTGTCCACAACGGCATTGTCGCGCAGTTCGGCATAGGCCAGACGCTTGTTGGCGAGGCCGCCCTTCTTGCCCAGCGTGATCAGCTTTTCGACGATCGGACGCAGGTCCTTGGCCTTCGGCAGGGTCGTCTTGATCTGCTCATGCTTGATCAGGGCGTTCGCCATGTTGGAGAACATGGCCAGACGGTGGGAGGTGGTGCGGCTGAACTTACGCCCGGACATTCCATGACGCATGGGTACTCTCCTTCATAGCATGGCCCCGCTGGGCGGAACCGATGGCGATCCTTGCAAGCGCCGGTACCCTTTCGGGCCAGTACGGCAAGGTTTGGGCGGAATGCCCAGAAGTTAAGGCGGCGGACCATAGGGACCGCCGCCTGAAAGGTCAAGCTCAGTACGGCTCTTCCAGACGCTTGGCCAGGTCCTCGATATTCTCGGGCGGCCAGTTCGGGATTTCCATGCCGAGATGCAGACCCATCTGGGCCAGCACTTCCTTGATTTCGTTCAGCGACTTGCGGCCGAAGTTCGGGGTACGGAGCATCTCCGCCTCGGTCTTCTGCACCAGATCGCCGATATAGACGATGTTGTCGTTCTTGAGGCAGTTGGCCGAACGGACCGACAGTTCCAGCTCGTCCACCTTGCGCAGCAGGTTCTTGTTGAAGGGGATCTCGTCCGCCTTCGACTCGGCCACGGCTGCCTGCGGCTCCTCGAAATTGATGAACATCTGCAGCTGGTCCTGCAGGATGCGGGCGGCGATGGCCACCGCGTCTTCCGGCGTGACGGCGCCGTTGGTCTCAACGGTCAGCAGCAGCTTGTCATAGTCCGTGGTCTGGCCGACGCGGGTGTTTTCCACCTTGTAGGCGACCTTGCGGACGGGGGAGAAAATGCTATCGACCGGGATCAGGCCGATCGGGGCATCTTCCGGACGATTCATGGAAGCGGGGATATAGCCCTTGCCCGAATGAACGGTCAGTTCCATGTTCAGCCGCGCGCCGGCATCCAGCGTGCAGATGACGTGGTCAGGGTCCAGCACCTCAATGTCGGCGCCGGTGTCGATCATGCCGGCAACGACGTTGCACGGACCTTCGGCGCGCAGACGCATGCGGCGGGGGCCTTCGGCACCCATCTTCAGCGCCATGGCCTTGATGTTCAGGACGATGTCCGTGACATCTTCGCGCACGCCGGGGATCGACGAGAATTCATGCAGCACGCCGTCGATATGGATCGACGTGACAGCGGCACCCTGCAGGGACGACAGCAGGACGCGACGCAGCGAATTGCCCAACGTCAGAGCGAAACCACGCTCAAGCGGGCCGGCAACGATCAGGGCTTCACGCTTCGGGTCGTTACCCGGCGTGATTTCCAACTTGTTCGGCTTTTCGAGAGTCTGCCAGTTCTTCTGGATCACGGCTGTGCCTCATGCCATCGGGGACAAAACAAGGTCCCGGAACAGGGATATCCGTTCTATTCTGGGCTGCCACGATGGCGTGTGGCGGCCTTTCCCGAACGGATGCTGTTCCGGGACGATGACTAACAGAAATCAGACGCGACGCTTCTTCGGCGGGCGAACGCCGTTGTGCGGGATCGGCGTCACGTCGCGGATGGACGTGATCTGGAAGCCGATCGACTGCAGAGCGCGCAGAGCCGATTCACGGCCCGAACCCGGACCCTTCACTTCGACTTCCAGCGTCTTCATGCCATGCTCCTGGGCCTTGCGGCCCGCGTCCTCTGCTGCCATCTGGGCGGCGTAGGGCGTGGACTTACGCGAACCCTTGAAGCCCATCGTGCCCGACGAGGACCAGGCAATGGTGTTGCCCTGGGCGTCGGTGATGGTGATCATGGTGTTGTTGAAGCTGGCGTTCACATGAGCGACGCCAGAGGTGATGTTCTTGCGCTCGCGACGGCGAAGACGTGCGGCGTTGGCATTGGGCTTGGCCATTTGGTCTTACTCCGTCTCTTACTTCTTCTTGCCGGCGATCGGCTTGGCCGGGCCCTTGCGGGTACGCGCATTGGTATGCGTGCGCTGACCACGAACGGGCAGGCCCTTGCGGTGACGCAGGCCACGATAAGCCACCATGTCCATCAGACGCTTGATGTTCATGGCGGTTTCACGACGCAGGTCGCCTTCGACCTTGTAGTCGGCGTCGATGGTCTCGCGGATGCGCAGAACTTCGTCGTCGGTCAGCTGATTGACACGACGCTCAGCCGGGATGCCGACCTTGGCGCAGATGTCAGAAGCGAACTTCGGGCCGATGCCGTGAATGTACTGAAGGGCGATCACCACACGCTTTGCGGTGGGGATATTGACGCCAGCGATACGCGCCACGTGTCTTCTCCTCGTTATGTCCGGCCACGATGACCGGACGATCTTCGTCCACATCCCGCCTGCCGGCTCCGGTACCCGTGGCGGGGCGTCCGGTCGGCTTCGGGACATCTCATCCGAAGAAACCCGGCGGATGCCAGGGCCTCCAAATGCATACGCACGACATGATCCTCCCCCAGCCTTTCCAGGCTGACGGGTGGGCATGATCGCGCGCGTCCAATCCCTTTGGGTCAGGATCAGAGGCGCGGAGTATAGGCAGGGGCAAATCGGAGTCAAGCCGCAACAATGTGCGAGAAGCATGGGCGGGCAAGGGTTTGCCGCATGGCTGAACTCCTCCGGCTGCTCGTCCGTATCACGTCCCCGCGCACCAGGGCTGGCGCTTGCCGCCCTTGTAGGGGCGGGCATGGCCGGCCTTGATCATGGCCTGGGCGAGATCGGTGCCATCGGCGAGTGTGACGCGCGCGCGTACCCGTCCGCCATACTTATCATACTCGACATCGTAAAGGCGGATGGTTCCATCGCCTTTACCTTCCGTCGCGGGCGCGACCAGCGTCGCCAGCTTTTGCCGCGCCTCCTGCGCCATGCGTTTTTCATCGGCGCAGTCAGACCGGCTTTCCGGCGTGTCGATCCCGTCGAGCCGGACCCTGGCCGTTACTTCCTGATCCAACCAGATGGTGACGCGCACACCCAGCGTGTCGCCATCCACCACTTCCGTTACCCGTGCCGCCAGTGGGCCGCTAACCCGGCTGACCGCCAGCGACGGCACCGTGCCCAGCATCAGCAGGGCGGCAGCCAGGGCCGACAGCAGCAGGGGGCGCGGGCGCAACATGGGTATAGGAGATCCGTTGATGGGGCTTTCACATAATCTAAGCTGAAGCCGTCCAGAACGGAACAGGAATCTAAGACCTTCGTCCTAAGTTGAATACACTTAGGATCATTAGCGCAAAATGAACTTACTAGTAGGCGTTAATGCAACCGGAAAGATCAGAAGTCGCTGCAACGCCCCTTGAATTCCCAGTCGCCAAAGCGGGTCGGCTCCGGGCCGGCGGGGCCGCCAATCTCTCCGGGCGGCTGCTTGACGGGCGGCTTGCGGACCGGGGTCTGGTCCGTGGCGGCCTGTTCAAGGGTCTTCTTCTCGTCGGTCATGGTCTTCTCCATCATCTTGCGGCGCAGATATGGCGCGTGACCGTTGCCCTGCCAAGCCTTGATGCGGGCAGGGCTGGGGCCATATCTGGGTGGGTGGCCAGCTGGGCTGCCTAACTGATCAGGCACGAAGGAGCCTTAGGGTAGAAACATGAACGGCTATTTCCGCACCGCCATGCTGCTGGCTGGGTTGACGGGCCTTTTCCTGGCCGTCGGCTTTATGCTGGGCGGGCAGTCGGGCATGGTCATCGCGCTGGGCGTGGCCGTGGCCATGAACGCCTTTGCCTATTGGAATTCCGACAAGATGGTGCTGCGCATGTATGGCGCGCGCCAGGTGGATGCTACGACTGCCCCGCAATTCTACACGATGGTACAGCGCCTTGCGCAGCGGGCGGAACTGCCCATGCCCAAGGTCTATATCATCGATAATGACCAACCCAACGCCTTTGCCACGGGTCGGAACCCGGAGAATGCCGCGGTCGCCGCCACCACCGGTCTGCTGAACCGCCTGTCGGCGGAGGAGGTGGCGGGCGTGATGGCGCATGAACTGGCGCATATCAAGAACCGCGACACGCTGATCATGACCATCACGGCGACGCTGGCCGGTGCCCTGTCCATGCTGGCCAATTTCGCCATGTTCTTCGGTGGCTCCAACTCCAATGATGGCGAGAATCGCAGCAACCCGCTGGGCTTTGTCGGTGTGATCCTGGTCTCCATCCTTGCCCCGCTAGCCGCCATGCTGGTGCAGATGGCCATCAGCCGCTCACGCGAGTATGAGGCCGAGCGGATGGGTGCGGAGATCAGTGGCCGGCCCGACTGGCTGGCCGATGCGTTGGAAGGTATCCAGGGCACGGCGGCCCGCGTGACCAATCAGGCGGCGGAGAACAATCCGGCGACGGCGCATATGTTCATCATCAACCCGCTGCATGGGCGGGGCGTGGACAGCCTGTTCTCTACCCACCCCAGCACGGCGGAGCGTGTGCGTCGCCTGCGCAGTATGGTGATGGGCGGCTCCGTCCCGCCGCAACGCCCGGCCAGCGGGCCCAGCCGTCGGGGCGGCACCGTTCCGGATGCGGGTGGTACGCGTAAGCGCGGTCTGCCCTGGGGTTGATTACCGGGCGGCGGACGGTGTCGTGCCCAACGCCGCCCCGACCGCCGCCATGAAGGTGCTGGCCACGTCGAAACTGTCGGGATTGGCCGTATTGGCGCTGAAACCGATGGTCAGGTCGATGGAAGGGCAATGCACCACCAGCGCCCCGTAATAACCGCCAAGACCCAGACAGGAATGTGGCCCCACCTTCTCCGGCGCGAACAGGGCCGGACGCGCCTGCATCATATAGCCCTCGCCCGATTGTGCGGTGACCAGGGTCAGGGCGGAGGCCAGGGTGGCGGGGTCCCGAAAGACCTGACCCCGCAGGATGCCCCGGAACAGCTGTCCCACATCATCAAGCGTGGAGACCAGCCCGCCACCGCCATAGAGATCATAGGATGGGTCCGCCGCTGTCATGTCGACACCGGATGCATACTGGTGGACGCGTGGCTTCACCCCCGCTGGTGCAGGCTCCAGGCTTTCCAGCCAGGTGTGGCTCAACCCCAGTCTTTCATAAGGCAGCAGTTGGCGCAGGGCCGGCCCCATACCCTTACCCGTGGTCCGCTCCAGGATCTCGCCCAGCAGGGAGTAGCCGGTATCCACATAATGGAAACGCTCCCCCGGCGCGCCATGGGCGGGGCCGACCTTCATGGCGATGGCGATCTGCTCGGCCCGGCTCCAGCGCCGCTGCGGCTGTGACAGCATTGCCTTTTCGTAGGCAGGGTCATCATAGAAGTCGCGCAGGCCGCTGGTATGGTCCAGCAATTGCCGAACCGTGATGCGGTCGGGATCGTAGCCGCCGCTGCGCAGCAGTGCCGCCGTTTCCGGCGCGATCAGCAGGGCGATGGGCTGCGCCAGTGACAGCTTGCCCTCTTCCTCCAGCCGCAGAATGGCGGCCCCGACAAAGGCCTTGGTGATGCTGGCCACGCGGAACGGATGGTCGGGCGTCAGGGCAGTGCCCGCCGGATCGGCCTTGCCGACAGCACTGCGCCAGTCGATACCGCGGCGGGGGGCCTGTACAATCACGGCGATGCCGGGACTGTCGAGCAGGGCGGTCGCCGCCTTTTCCAGCGCCTGCTGGAAAACAGGCGTCAGGTCCGTCTGCGCCCGCGCACCGGCGGCCACGAATGTCAGCGCAATAACCGCCAGAAGCCACCGCAGCCGCCGCACCATGCTGTCACCCCTTCAGAGAACCGCCAGACAATCGGCAATCAGGTCCGACAGGCCGATGGCGTTGGTCGGATGCGGGATGCCGTCGGCAGATACGACACTGTCGATGCCCGCCGCCTTGAAAGCTTCCAGCCGCTCCATTGGGAAGACGGCATGCACCGTGGCCGCCAGGACCCGGGCCGCCCCATGAGCATAGGCCACCTTGGCGGCATCGATCAGCGTGCCGCCGGAACTGATAATGTCATCCACGAACAGGATTGTACGGCCCGTCAGGTTGGTGCCTGCCGGCAGGCCGACCGACACGTCATGGTCGCCGCGCCGCACCTTCAGGCCGACAATGCCCTGCACACCGGCGGCGCTGGCGGCCCCTTCCACCAGATGGTCCGATTCTTCATCGGGACCCAGGACGATCCAGCCCTGGTCCGCCGCACCCTGTGCCCTGGCCCAGGCACCCAGCAGGGGGCCGGCGGTCAGGGCGGCGGAACGGCCACCGGGAAATACCTCGCCCAGATCATGAGTGCGGTGCAGATGCGGATCGACAGTGACGATCCGGTCGAACAGCCCGCCCAGCCAGCGGCCCATGATGCGCTGGCTCACCACCTCGCCGGGCCGGAACTCCATATCCTGGCGCATATAGGCCAGATAGGGGGCCACCAGGGTCAGTTCCTTGGCGCCGCGTTCGCGCAGGGCGCCGGCCAGAAATTGTAACTCCACCAGCTTGGCGTTGGGCTGATCCAGCGACCGCACGATGACGGCGCGTTCGGGGGCTGCTTCCAGCCGGACCAGACTTTCACCATCGGGGAATCGGTGCAGCGAAACCTGGTGCAGGGGAAGGCCCGTGCGCGCCGCAAGGTTGCCGGCCAATGCCGCGCCTTCTGGAAAGCCGATCAGAATATCCATGCTTGTTCCATCCCCACACGGCCGCTGGGTCGGCCGCTCTTGTGACCTACGGGGTCAAAATACACCGGAGCGGCCCCGCGACGCACGCCCGAAGCGGGGGATGGCAAATGAGTATGGCGAAATTTGGCGTTTTTAATTATCGACTGTAATATCCAGGGGCGTGGTTCATACTTCGGCAATTGTTCCGGGGACCGCTGACAGGCGGCTTGCTTCGGTCGTTGCGTTAGCGGCATCTTTGCTCTGGCGTCGTTTGAAAGGGGTGGCCCGATGTGGGGGCTTGGCGGTAGCAGCGGCATGGATCCGTTGGAACTCTCCGACAAGGAGTACGCTGCCCTGGAGGAGGCGCTGATGGCGTCCGCCCGTGGTCGCGCCTTCCTGCGTCAGCGCGACCGGCAGACACGCATCGTGGCCCAGGATGACTGGCGCGCGCTCTTGTCCAGCATGACGGAACAGGTGGGCCGCCTGCAGGGGATCGGTGGTACCGGCGGCGCTGCTGCTGCTGCGGTGGCCGACCAGAGCCCGCATATCCACATCATGCGGGAGGAGCTGAAACAGCTTTCCAACTATATCGAGCAGACCCGGCAGGAAATCGCCCAACTGCGCCCCATGGATGCCGGTGCCAACCGCATCATGGCGGCCACGAACGAGTTGGACGCCATTGTCACCGCCACAGAGCGCGCCACCTCCGACATTCTGAACGCGACGGAACGGATTCAGGCCCTGGTTTCCCGCCTGCCGTCCAGCGACATCACCAACGATATCGATGCCCAGACCATCGAGATCATGACCGCCTGTTCGTTCCAGGACATTACCGGTCAGCGCACGACCAAGGTCGTCAACACACTGCGCTATATCGAGCAGCGCGTGAACACCATGATCGAGATCTGGGGCGTGGAGGATACGGAGGTCGGCAGCAAGAAGGTCGGTTCCGACGGCCTTATCGCCCTGCGCCCCGACGATGACCGCCCGGACAAGCACCTGCTGCACGGCCCGGCGCTGGAGGCCGTCAGCCAGGCCAATATCGACGCCCTGTTCGACAGTCTGGATGGTCCGGCGACACAAGCCAAGGCCGATGCCAATGATGATCTGAATAATATGGATGATTGGGGATTGTCGGAGGAGGAGATGGCACCACCGCCCCCTCCGCCCCCTCCGCCCCCACCACCTCCGCCACCTCCTCCCCCGCCGCCGCCTCCCCCACCACCCCCGCCGCCGCCGGCAGCGGGTGCGACGGTGTCGCAGGCCGATATCGACGCCTTGTTCGGGTAAGCCGCCATGTCCGCAGACGGCAACAATGTCGCTCCCCGCGTGCGTCTGTCCCAGGCGCAGCTGGACCGCGCGTGCGAACGGCATCTGGCCTACCTGTCGGGTATGCAGGGCGGGGCAAAGCTGAGTCTGCCTTTCTTCGACCTGTCGGGCATGTCCTTCAATGCCCGCAACCTGACCAATGCCAACCTGTCGGGCGCCATCCTGCGTGGCACCAGCTTTGTCGGGGCCAAGCTGGACTATGCTGACCTGTTCGGTTGCGACCTGTCCAATGCCGATCTGTCGGGCGCGCAGTTGATGCGTACCGACCTGCGTGCCGCCAGCCTGCGCGGGGCCATCCTGCGCGGCGCCAAGATGGTGGAATGTGATCTGCGCGATGGCAACATGGCCGTCAGCACGCGTACCGATTTCAGGGTGCTGGGCCTGGAGATCGGGCCCGCCGACATCTCATCCGCCGTGATGATCAATGCCGACCTGACGCGGGCCCGCCTGACCGGTTCCTGTGCGCGGGAGGCGGATTTCTCCGGTGCCACTATGGCCGGTGCGCAGCTGGCTCGCGTCGATCTGCGCGATGCCCAGTTCAAATCCGCCAATATGGATGGTGTTGACCTGGCCGATGCTGACCTGCGCGGGGCCGACCTGTCGGGGGCCAAGGTTTCGGCCCAGGCACTGCAATCCGCCATCCGCACCGATGAGGAAGCGGCCAAGCGCGGCGTCGGGCCATCGCCCGACATGCCCCCGGCCCCACCGTCGCCGGAGGAGGTGCCCAACAGCCCGCCGCCGCCCGAACGGCTGGACGCCATGCTGCGTGCTCATGCGCAATGGGTGGCTACTGGCGGGCAAGCCGGCCATCAGCTGGATATCAGCGGCCTGGACCTGTCGGGCACTGACATGGCGGGCCGTGTCCTCACCCTGATGAAGGCCACAGGGGCCAACCTGCGCGGCGCCGACCTGCGCGGTGCCCAGATGCAGGCGGCACAGCTGTCAGGCGCCGACCTGCGCTCCACCAATCTCAGCTTCGCCGATCTGCGTGGTGCCTGCATGGACCGCGCGAACCTGATCGACGCCAACATGGAAAAGGCCAACCTTTCCAAGCTGAAGACGGCACGCGGGCACGAGCTGCGCACGTCCCTGGTCCGCGCCCGCCTGGCCGCCGCCATCCTGCGCGGCGCCGACCTGACCCTGGTCGACTTCACCGGCGCCGACCTGTCAGCGACCGTCCTGGACGGGGCGGATATGACGGGGGCCACGCTTGAGGCGGCCCGAGGGATCAATCTGGGCTGAGGTAAGTCAACGGTCGTTTTGTTTGCAGCACCCCCTCATCATGGGCGGGGTGGCCTTTGTTATCTTCTCTTCGATCTGCTGAATTCGGAGCTGCGTGTCAGGCGACTCCGTTCAGATGCAACGAAATGAAACAGAAAATAAAGGGGTGTTTCACCATTCACGGCCCGCTGACATCGATGCCAGAGGCATCGATGGGGGCTGAGCGCAGGAATGGTGTTGAGGGGAAGAGTGTAACAAAGACGGTGACCAAAGTCAGCAATGGCGGCGGGGTTGCCCCCGCCGCTGCCTTTCTCAAACCGCCATCAACCGTTAGCCCCGGTTCATGCGGCTGCTGACCAGATCATGGACGACATTGGGATCGGCCAGCGTGCTGGTGTCGCCCAGGGCTTCATGTTCGTTGGCGGCGATCTTGCGCAGGATGCGGCGCATGATCTTGCCCGACCTTGTCTTGGGCAGACCCGGTGCCCACTGGATCAGGTCCGGTGTGGCGATGGGGCCGATCTCCTTGCGAACCCAGGTCACCAGCTCCTTGCGCAACTCCTCCGTCGGGTCCTCCCCGGCATTCAGCGTCACATAGGCATAGATACCCTGGCCTTTCAGGTCATGCGGATAACCGACCACGGCGGCCTCTGCCACCTTGGGATGGGCGACCAGGGCGCTTTCGATCTCCGCCGTGCCCAGGCGGTGGCCGGACACGTTGATCACGTCATCGACGCGGCCCGTGATCCAGTAATAGCCATCTTCGTCCCGGCGGCAGCCGTCACCGGTGAAATACTTGCCCTTGAAGGTGCTGAAATAGGTCTGGATGAAGCGTTCATGGTCGCCAAAGACCGTCCGCATCTGACCAGGCCAGCTATCCACGATGCAGAGATTGCCCTCCGTGGCACCCTCCAGGATCGTGCCTTCATTATCCACGACCTGCGGCTGGACACCGAAGAAGGGCAGGGTGGCCGAACCCGGCTTCTGCCCGATGGCGCCGGGCAGCGGGGTGATCAGGATACCGCCGGTTTCCGTCTGCCACCAGGTATCGACAATCGGGCAGCGGCCATCGCCGACCACGCCGTGATACCACAGCCAGGCCTCCGGATTGATTGGCTCACCCACCGAACCCAGCAGGCGCAGGGAGGCGCGGCTGGTCTTCTTCACCGGACCCTCACCTTCGCGCATCAGGGCGCGGATGGCGGTGGGGGCGGTGTAGAAGATGTTGACCTTGTGCTTGTCGATCACTTCCCAGAAACGGCTGACCGACGGGTAGTTGGGGATGCCTTCGAACATCAGGGTCGTGGCACCATTGGCCAGCGGGCCATAGACGATGTAGCTGTGGCCCGTGACCCAGCCCACGTCGGCGGTACACCAGTAGATATCGCCGTCGTGATAATCGAACACATATTGATGCGTCATGGCGGCATAGACGAGGTAGCCGCCGGTGGTGTGCAGCACGCCCTTGGGCTTGCCGGTGGAACCGGAGGTATAGAGGATGAACAGCGGGTCTTCGGCCCCCATCACCTCTGGCGCGTTGTCAGCGGCAACCTTGGCCGTTTCCTCATGATACCAGTGATCGCGGCCTTCCTTCCAGGCGATGTCGCCGCCTGTGCGCTTGACCACGATGACCGACGTGACGCCCGGCGCCTTCTCCAGCGCCTTATCGACATTGGCCTTCAGCGGCACCTTGCGGCCACCGCGCAGACCTTCATCGGCGGTGATGACCAGCTTGCTTTCGCAATCGACGATACGGTCATAGAGGCTGTCAGGGGAGAAACCGCCAAAGACGATGGAATGGATGGCACCGACACGGGCGCAGGCCAGCATGGCATAGGCCGCTTCCGGGATCATGGGCAGATAGATGGTGACGCGGTCACCCTTCTTCACACCTTGCGCCTTCAGCACATTGGCCAGACGGCAGACCTTCTCATGCAGTTCGCGATAGGTGATGTGGGCCGATTCCGCCGGGTTGTCGCCTTCCCAGATGATGGCTGTCTGATCGCCGCGCGTGGCCAGATGCCGGTCGACGCAATTGTGGGAGACGTTGGTGGTGCCATCCTCGAACCAGCGGATGGAAACATCGCCTTCGAAGCTGGTGTTCTTCACCTTGGTATAAGGGCTGAACCAGTCGATGCGCTTGCCATGCTCACCCCAGAAACCTTCCGGGTCCTTGACCGACTGTTCGTACATCGCCTTGTATTTGGCTTCGTCGACCCAGGCGCTTGCGGCCACATCTTCCGTGACAGGAAAGAAGGTTGGGCTGCTCATGGCGTTGTTTCTCCCAAGGTTGGCGGGTGGTGACATCACCGGCCGGACGGTTGCCGGCCCCGCTTATCTCTTGAACCGAACCCCCTGGCTTTTGCGTATTCCGCGCCTGTGGGTTCTGTCCGTTCACGCAATTTATGTAAGCATCGGCGGTCGAGTTTGGAACATGTACATTCGTCGCGTGCGCATTTCGACGCATTCAACGGTTTTTCCGGGGAAATGATGAGGTCGCCATACTGCGTGCGGGGCGTTGCACAGCATGGTATGATTTACTTAACACTGCATGGAAACAGGGCGGACAGGGGATGAGTGGGGTGATTCCCGAAGAGGGCGGCAGTCACGGCAGTGGCGATGACCCGGCGCGGCTGGGCCTGCGCACCAGTCTGATGACCCTGAACCTGCTGTTATCGTCTCTGCCGGCAGGTGCGTCGGGCTTTGCCGATGCGGCGGCGGACGCGCGCTGCCTGTCGCGGCGTATTGCCACGGCAACCGGTGATTTCAGTGAGGTGATGCGAAAGGCGGGGTGACGGTGGATTATTCCCTGACTGCCACCACACCATCTATCACCGTCAGCGGTACCGACCGTAACGGGCGGCCAGCACAAGGGCCAATGATGCACATGCCGTCTTCCACCCGGAACTGGGCACCGTGCGTGCTGCATTGAAGCCAGCGACCATCAATGCTCATGAAATCGTCGGGGTCCATTTCCAGGGGCACGCCGACATGCGGGCAGGCATTGCGGTAGCCGAAGACCCTGTCCCCCTTGCGGGCCACCAGGATCTTCACCTTCACCTCCCCCTTCGGCCAGTCAAAGCCGCGTGCCGTGCCGTCGGGGATGTCCTCCACCCGGCACAGGACGTGGCCGCCGCTCATGCCGGCACCCCGGCCAGAGCGCAGATATGAGCCCATTGATCATCGGTGACGGGGCATACGGACAGCCGCGACTGCTTGATCAACTGCATCTCGGCCAGGGCCGGATCACCCTTCATCTGCTTCAAGGTGACGGGGGTCTTCACCGGCATCACCGGTTTCAGGTCCACCATGACGAAACGACCAGCGGGGTCGGACGGGTCGGGATAGGCCTCGCGCACGATTTCCGCGATGCCGACAATCTCCAACCCCTCGTTTGAATGGTAGAAGAAGGCGCGTTCGCCGACCTTCATGGTCTTCAGGTTCAGGGCCGCCTGATGATTGCGCACGCCATCCCAATGGGTACGGCCGTCGGCCACGAACTTATCCCAGGCATATTTGAACGGTTCGGACTTCACCAGCCAATAGGCCATGGTATTTTCCTTTGTTCCCTCAGTCGCCGGGCGCCGCCATCCGGCGGCTTGGCTTACGCCGCACGAGCGGCGGGCCGGCGGTCGCCGGCCTGCACCCTGCCGGGTGCCACGGCCTTATGGCAGAACCTTGCGGTAGGGGCGGATGCTGACCGACTGGAACAGGCCAGCCTTGGCATAGGGATCGCCCGCGGCGAAGGCCTCGGCACTGGCCTTGTCGGCGAAATCCATGACCAGCAGGCTGCCCACCGGCTTTTCCCCGGCATCGTCCAGCAGCGGACCGGCAATGACGATCTGGGCCAGATAGGAATTCAGATAGTCCAGATGCGTCGGGCGGTTGGTCAGCCGCAGCTCCAGAGAATTCGGATGATCAAGGCAGGAAATGGCGAACAGCATGGGGTGACCCTGTCGGTTACGATGTCCACCCCATGCTTTAGCCGCAGCGGCGCCCCCCGTCCAGGGGCAGCCATTACCGGCCCGTCAGAACCCAGTCAGGGCGCACCCAATGGCAGGTGTAGCCGTTGGGCGTGCGTTCCAGATAATCCTGGTGGAAATCCTCCGCCTCCCAGAAGGGGCCGGCATCGGTGATTTCCGTCACCACCTTGCCGGGCCAATGGCCGCTGGCATCCACTTCCGCCTTCACATGGCGGGCGGTTTCGGCCTGGGCGGCGTTCTCCACGAAGATGGCGGAGCGGTACTGGCTGCCGATATCATTGCCCTGACGGTTGGTCGTCGTCGGGTCATGGATCTGGAAGAAGAATTCCAGCAGGCGGCGATAGGTCAGCTTCTCATTGTCGAAACTGATCTCGATGGCCTCTGCATGGCCGGTGCGGCCCGTCTTCACATCCTTGTAGGTGGGGTTGGTCAGGGCACCGCCGGTGTAGCCGACACGGGTGGCAACAACGCCCGGCACCTTGCGGATCAAATCCTGCATGCCCCAGAAGCAGCCGCCGGCCAGAATGGCGCGTTCGATGGCCATGATCTCATTCCTTTCAGCTTAACGCTCGGCCCGTAGATGTGGTGGCTTGGGGTGATGAAGTCCAGTATCGGGCGGCGGGCACCTTTGCGTCATCGGCGTTCGACAAGCGGCGGCGGGCAGGGTACACCCCCACGCCATGAATGATGCGACCACCAGCCCAGCCGATAGCGCGCTTGCGACGCGCGGGGCGGCCCTTGACCTTTTATTCAACGTGCTGGCCAAGCGCGTGCCGTTTGATGACGCCTGGGATGCCAGCCGGCCTTTGCGCGCACTGGAGCCGCGCGACCGCGCCTTTGTGCGGATGCTGGTGGCCACGACGCTGCGCCGCCTGGGCCAGATCGATGCCGCTATCCAGGGCAGCCTGAACAAGCAGGGCCAGCAGTTGAAGGCCGTGGTGCAGGATATCCTGCGTCTGGGTGCAGCACAGTTGCTGTTCCTGGGGACACCGGCCCATGCCGCCGTGGATACGGCGGTGGAACTGGCCGTGGCGCGCAAGCAGCATCCCTATAAGGGTCTGATCAATGCCGTGCTGCGCCGGCTGGACCGGGAGCGGGCCAGCATCCTGGCCGAACAGGATGCCGGGCGTCTGAACACGCCCGACTGGCTGTGGCTGTCCTGGCGCAAGACCTATGGCACGGCCCTGACCCGCGCCATTGTGGAGACGCATCTGGGCGAGGCGCCGCTGGACATCACAGTGAAGGCTAATGCCGCCGCCTGGGCCGAACGGCTGGAGGCGACCGTGTTGCCCACGGGCAGCCTGCGCCGCGCCGCCGGTGGGCAGGTGACGGAACTGTCCGGATTTGATGAGGGCGGATGGTGGGTGCAGGACGCCGCCGCCGCCATCCCAGCCCGCCTGTTCGGCGATCTGGCGGGGCGCGACGCCATTGATTTGTGCGCGGCACCGGGCGGCAAGACGGCGCAACTGGCCGCGGCCGGCGCCCAGGTCATCGCCGTTGACCGGTCGGAAAAGCGGTTGGTCCGCCTGTCGGAGAATATGGCCCGCTTGGGCCTTGGCGCACGGGTGACGACGGTGGCGGCCGACGCCACCGAATGGCGGCCCGATGCCGTGGTGGATGCCGTCCTTCTGGACGCCCCCTGTTCGGCCACAGGTACCATCCGTCGCCACCCCGACGTGGCACGGTTGAAGTCGGAAGAAGATGTGGAGAAGCTTGGCCGTATCCAGTCCCGTCTGCTCTATCGTGCTGTCGACATGCTGAAGCCCGGTGGGACGCTGGTCTATTGCACCTGCTCGCTTCAGGCGGAAGAGGGCGAGAGCCAGATTACCAACCTACTCTACCGCCGGCCGGAAATGCAGGTGGTGCCGGTGACGGCGGACGAGGTCGGGGGGCTCTCGGAGCTGCTGACCCCGGACGGCTATGTCCGCTGCACGCCCGGTCATCTGGCCGAGATCGGCGGCATGGACGGGTTCTTCGCGGCCCGGCTGCGGCGGGTGGGTTAAGCTAAGGCCCCTCCGCCCGCCAGACATCCTTGACATGCCGCGGCAGGCGCCGGGGCAGGACGGCCATTAGGTCGAAGCGAATGGCATAATGAGCCAGATGCGGGCGGTGGGCCACGTACTGGCTGATGGCTGCATAGCGCCGGCGCCAGCTGGTGCGGGGCAGCGATGACAAGGCCAGGACCATGTTCCGCCGCGCCTTCACCTCCACCACGGCCAGGACATTGCGCTTGGCGGCGATGATGTCAATCTCCCCCATCGGCAGGCGCAGGCGGGTGGCCAGGATACGGTAGCCTTTCAGCCACAACACCAGACAGCATAGCCATTCGGCGATGCGGCCCAGCCGTTCGGCGCGCCGGCGATCAAGCTGGTCACGGGACCGCGCCATCGCCCCCCGTCCCCAGCTGCAGGGCCCGCGCATAGACCTGTTTCTTGGGCTGGCCCGTGATGGTGGCGACATGGGCAGCAGCATCGCGCACGCTCATCCCGCCGGACAGCGCCTGTTTTAGCAGGCTGTCCATGTCGGCGGCGTCGCTGGCGGCGGCGCCTTCGGCTGGTGGGCCGATGACCACCACCACCTCGCCCTTCGGCGGCCCCTTCTCGGTATAGTAGGTGGACAGGTCCGATGCCGGGCCCCGCCGCACCTCCTCAAACAGCTTGGTCAGTTCGCGGGCCACCGCCACCTCGCGGTTGCCTAGGCTGGCGGTCACATCGGCCAGCATCTCGGCCAGACGCTGGGCTGATTCATAGAAGATCAGGGTGGCGGGCAGGGTGCGGAACAGTTCCAGTTCCGTCCGCCGTGCCGCCGATTTGGCGGGTAGGAAGCCGCCGAATAGGAACCGGTCGCTAGGCAGGCCCGACAGGACCAGGGCCGTGATGGCGGCGTTGGCACCGGGCAGGTGGGTCAGGGAAAGGCCCCTGTCCTTCGCCTCGCGCACCAGTTTGAAGCCTGGATCGCTGACCAACGGGGTACCTGCATCCGACACCAGCGCAATGGCCTGTCCGTTGGCCACCTTGTCCAGCAGGACCGGACGCATCTTTGCCGCGTTATGGTCATGATAGGGCAGCATACGGGTGCGGATGCCGTATCGGCGCAGCAATTTACCGGTGACGCGCGTATCCTCACATGCGATGGCATCGACACCGCGCAGGATGTCGAGCGCGCGCAGAGTGATGTCGCCGGCATTGCCGATGGGGGTGGCAACGATGTAAAGCCCCGCCCCAGGTTTACGGATGGCGCCGCTGCCGGTAGGCTGCGCCACCACATCATCATTGCCTTCCTCGGGGAATTCCCCGTCCAGGTCGGCGTCAAGGTCGGGTTGGTCGTCCATGCTGGGTGACGTCAAAGGGAAGGGGTTCCGAATGCGTGGGATGGAAAGTCGGCGCGGGGCGTCGTGGCTGGTGACGCTGGCGGCCTGCGTCGGGCTGCTGGCGGGATGCGCCAGCCCTGGCAGCGTACCGGCCCCGGCACCCACCCCGCAACCCCCGCCGCAGGTGGCCCCGCCCCCTGCTGCCCTACCGCCGCCCGTGGCCGCACAGCCGGCGGCCCCCAAGGATGACAAGATCCGCGTCGGCCTGCTGCTGCCCCTTACGGGTGCCAATGCCGCCCTGGGCCAGTCCATGCTGGATGCCGCACAGATGGCCCTGTTCGACTTGGGCGACGAAAAATTCACCCTGCTTCCCCGCGATACGCAGGGCAGCCCTGGCATCGCCGCCACTGCCGCGAAGGGTTTGATCGAGGAAGGGGCGGGCGTAATCCTGGGTCCCCTGTTCGGCGCGGAAGCCGCTGCTGTGAAGCCGGTGGCGGCGCAGGCCGGCAAGCCCGTCCTGTCTTTCTCCAGCGACTGGAACGTCGCGGGCGGCGGGGTTTGGACGCTGGGGTTCCAGCCGCAGGAACAGGTGCGGCGTGTGGTCGGCCTGTCGATGGCGCGCGGCCTGATGCGGTTCGGTGTCGTCGCCCCATCCACCCCCTATGGCGATGCGGCGGTGCAGTCGCTGCGTGAGGCGGTCGAACAGGCGGGTGGGACCGTGACCAAGGTCGAACGCTATACGGCGGGTGCCACCAACCTGACCGAACTGGTCAAGAACCTGTCGGATTTCGATCAGCGGCAGGCCGCATTGGCTGCCGAACGGGCGCGCCTGACCGCGCTGGGCGATCCCGAGTCGCTGGCAGCTCTGCGCCGCCTGTCCAATGCCGACACGTTCGGGCCGCTGCCGTTCGATGCCGTTTTGATTGCCGAAGGCGGGCAGACGCTGCGCGAACTGGCGGCCCTATTCCCCTTCTTCGACATTGATCCGGGTCCCGTCCGCATGCTGGGCACCGGCCTGTGGGACGAGGCGGGGCTGGGTCGGGAGGCGGCGCTGGTGGGTGGCTGGTTCGCGGCCCCCGCCCCGGAAGGGCGCGACGCGTTCGAGGCGCGGTTCCAGCAGACCTTTGGTTATCGTCCGCACCGTCTGGCCACGCTGGCCTATGATGCCACGGCGCTGGCTGCTGTGCTGGCCAAGGGGGGGACGGGTTTCACGGTGCCAGCCCTGACCAATGCCAATGGCTTTGCCGGGGCGGAGGGGATTTTCCGCCTGCTGCCCACCGGTACGGCGGAACGCGGGCTGGCCGTGATGGAGGTGACGCGCACCGGCACCACCCCGGTCGACCCCGCCCCGCAAAGCTTCGTCCCCGTCCCGACCTCGTGAGGGTGCCGATGGATATCCATGTCGCCAGGGCCGCCGATGGCCAGCATGTTTTGACCTGGAACGCTACCCCTGTGCGCTGTGCCGTGGGGCGGACGGGTATCCGTCTGGACAAGCGGGAAGGGGATGGGGGCACGCCCGTCGGGGCCTTCACCCTGCGCCGTGTGCTGTACCGCGCCGACCGGCTGGCCCCGCCAGTGACGGGCTTGCCCACATCGGTGATCAACCGGGATGATGGCTGGTGCGATGACCCAGCCCATCCGGCGTATAACCGCCCGGTCAAGCTGCCCTTTGCGGCCAGCCGGGAGGAACTGTGGCTGGACAGCCTTGTCTACGACATCATCGTCATCCTGGGTCACAATGACGACCCGCCGGTGCCGGGTATGGGCAGTGCGGTGTTCTTCCACCTGACCGACGCCGGCTACGGCCCCACGGCGGGCTGTGTGGCGGTGCAGCTTTCCGACATGCTGCCCATCCTGGCGGCAGCCCGGCCTGGCGACCGCATGGTCATCGCGCCATCGCCGCAGGCCATGGCGGCGTGTGACCCGGCAGGTGGGCGGGGGCCGGACTGCTTCTTGTGAGGTGGGGTCAACCCCAGCTTTCCCGATAGAGGGCTACCATGTCGGCCACGCTGGGTACGCGTGGGTTGTTGTTGGGGCTACCGGACGCCAGGGCCTGTTCGGCCATGGTGGTCAGCAATTCCTCCCAGCGTGCGGGGTCGATGCCGTACTGTTTGGGTGTGGGAACCTGCAGGTCGGCGTTCAGGCGGCGCAGGGCCGCGACCAATTCGCCCGCTGCCGTCTCGTCATCCTGTCCCGGCTCCGCCGCCCCGATGGCGCGGGCGCAGTCGGCATAGCGGGTGATGGACCCCGGCAGTGACCAGGCCGCGACGGCGGGCAGCAGCATGGCGTTGGATAGGCCGTGCGGGACATGGAAGAAGGCGCCGATGGGCCGGCTCATCCCATGCACCAGGGCCACCGAAGCGTTGGAAAAGGCCATGCCGGCCAGAGTGGCGCCCAGCATCATATTCTCCCGCGCGGTCCGGTCGGCGGGGTCGGCACAGGCGGTACGAATCCAGGGCGCGATGCGGCCCATGGCGGCGATGGCCATGGCATCAGTGAAGGGGCTGGCCTTCACGCTGACATAGGCCTCGATGGCGTGGGTCAGAGCGTCGATGCCGGTATCGGCGGTCAGGCGCGGGGGACAGGACAGGGTCAGTTCATAATCAATGATGGCGGCGGCGGGCACCAGACCCGGCCCCGCGATCAGCATCTTCTCATCCGTTTCGGTGTCGGTGATGACGGTGAAGCGCGTTACCTCCGACCCGGTGCCGGCGGTGGTGGGGATGGCGATGACGGGCATGCAAGGCTTCGGGATCGGGTTCGGCACCTTGTAGTCGCGCATGCGACCGCCATTGGCGGCCAGCAGGGCCATGGCTTTGGCCGTGTCGATGGGCGACCCACCGCCCAACGCGATCATCCCGTCATAGCCACCATCGCGCAGCAAGGCGGCACCGGCGGCGATCACATCGGTGGTGGGGTCGGGCACGGTATCGGCGAACAGGCCGGGGTCGAGGCCCGCGTCCCGGAGCGGGGCCAGCAGCCGGTCGGCATGGCCATGGTCGCGCATGAAGGGATCGGTGACCAGCAGGGGGCGATGCACACCGAGCCGGGCCAGAACTCCCGGCAGCCGCTGCACGGCCCCGCCGCCGATTTCCATGATGGGTGGCACCAGGATGGTGGCGATCATTACTTGCCCCCCTACCTTGTCTGATTTCCGCCCGGCATGTTCGACCCTGGCGGCAGTCTTGCCAAGTCCCCGGTGGCGGCAATGGCACATCGGGTGATGAGGTTTGTTCATGTATGGAACCGGAACGGGGGAGCGCCTATGCTGCCCCCAGTTCATTCCGATCGTTCAAGGTTCCCATGACCAGCCCCGCCCCCGACCTGTTCGCCGCCGCCCTTGCCACCCGCGCCCATTCCCATTCCCCCTATTCAGGGTTCAAGGTGGGGGCGGCCATCCGATCGGAAAGCGGGCGCATCCATGCCGGCTGCAATGTCGAGAATGCCGCCTATCCACAGGGTCAATGCGCCGAGGCCACGGCCATTGGCCTGATGGTGGCTGCCGGCGACCGCCGCATTGTCGAGATCGTAGTGGTGGGCGGGGAGGCCGGGTCCGGCCTGATGTGCACACCTTGCGGCGGCTGCCGTCAGCGCATCCGGGAATTTGCCGGCCCCGACACGCCCATCCATGTCTATGACGCGGGTAGCCACCGCCGCAGCTTCACCCTGGGCGAGTTACTGCCCTTCAGCTTTGGTCCCGACAATCTGGGGTTCTGATATGTCCGGTACCGAAATAACCCTTGTAGATATCGCCAGCCGCGTCCTGCCATTGCTGGACCTGACCAGCCTGAATGACGCGGATGATGCCGACAGCACCGCCGTCCTGTGCGCAAAGGCCGTGACGCCAGTGGGCAATGTGGCGGCGGTCTGCCTCTGGCCGTCATTCATTCCGCAAGCGAAACAAGCCTTGTCTGGCAGTGGTGTGAAGGTGGCGACGGTGGTCAATTTCCCCGGCGGGTCGCTGCCGGCGGACAAGGTGGTGGACCAGATCGCCCGCGCCCTGGCCGATGGGGCGGACGAGATCGACGTGGTCATGCCCTATGCCGCTGTGATGGCCGGCATGGGCGGTGATCAACGGGCCCAGGACCATCTGGCCGCCTGCCGGGAGGCCTGTGGGCCGGTGACCATGAAGGTCATCCTGGAAAGCGGGGCGCTGGCCAAGCCGGCCCTGATCGAGCGCGCCGCGCAGGTGGCGGTGGCCGCCGGGGCGGATTTTCTGAAAACATCCACCGGCAAGGTGCCGGCGGGCGCCACGCCGGGGGCAGCCCGCATCATGCTGACCGCCTGTCGCGAGGCCGGGCGGCCCGTGGGCTTCAAGGCGTCGGGCGGTATCCGCGATGTGGAGACGGCGGCCCAGTATCTGGCCCTGGCGGACGAGATCTGCGGGCCGGGTTGGGCATCGCCGGCGACGTTCCGCTTTGGCGCGTCGGGCCTGCTGGATGCGCTGCTGGGCGTGCTGGGCCAGGGGCCGGCGGTCACGGTGACAGCGGGCTACTGATCCACCGTTACCACCCCCTGGTCGACCCGTAGCCAAGCCGTGGCCAGGGCCGCCACCTCTTCGCTCTGGTGGGTGACATAAAGCATGGGCAGGCCCGTACCATCGCGTAGGCGCTGCAGGTAGGGTAGCAGTTCCGCCTTGCGGGCGGGGTCCAGCGCTGATAGCGGCTCGTCCAGCAACAGCAGGGATGGGTTGGACAGGAGCGCCCGCCCGATGGCCACCCGCTGCCGTTCCCCGCCCGACAGGTCACGGGGGTGGCGGTACAGCAGGTGGGCGATATCCAGCAGGTCGACGATGGCACCCAGCGTCGGTCCGTCCTGCCTGCGTCCACCAAACAGCCTTCCATAGAGAAGGTTGTGGCGGACATTCAGATGGGGGAATAGGCGCGCCTCCTGAAATACCTGCCCGACATGGCGGCGGTGGGGGGGGAGCCAAATCCGGCTGTCGGTGTCGACCAGAACCTTGCCATCTAGCGCGATCCGCCCCGCAGAAGGCCGGGATAGGCCAGCGATCAGAGACAGCAGGGTCGTCTTGCCGGCACCCGACGGGCCGGTGATAGCCGTGACGCCGGGGCCGATGGACAGCTCGGCGGTCAGGGTGAAGGTGCCGATACGGTGGGTTAGCGACAGATCAAGCATCCCGCCCCTCCACCCGCCGGCGTACGCGGCGCGCCAGCAACTCGCTGGCTGTCACCGCGAGGATGGCGATCAGGGCGGCGACCAGAGTCAGGCGCAGGGCCGCTGCATCTCCGCCCGGCATCTGGGTCAGGCCATAGATGGCGGCGGGCAGCGTCTGGGTCACGCCGGGAATGGCGGCGACGAAGGTGATGGTGGCCCCGAACTCCCCCAGCGCCTTGGCAAAGCACAGGATGGCGCCGGACAGGATGCCGGGCAGCGACAAAGGCAGGGTGACGGTCAGGAACACGGCCCAGGGCGGGGCGCCCAGGCCAGCTGCCGTATCTTCCAGCCGCGTATCCACCGCCTCCATCGACAGGCGTATGGCGCGGACCAGCAGGGGGAAGGCCATGACCGAACAGGCCAGAACCGCCCCGGTCCAGTTGAAGGCGAACACGATCCCGAATTCGGCGAGGACCTGCCCCACCGGTCCCTTGCGCCCGAACAGCAGCAATAGCAGGTAGCCCGTCACCACCGGCGGCAGGACCAGGGGCAGATGCACCAGCGCATCCAGCAGGATACGTCCCGGAAAGGACCGGCGGGCCAGCAGCCAGGCCACCAGGATCCCCGGCCCCAGGCTGACGGCAGTGGCCCAGCAGGCCACCTTTACCGACAGCCAGATTGCCGTCATTTCCTCCGCCGTGAAGCTCCCCATTATTTGGTCAGCACCGTGAAGCCCTGATTGATGAAGTGACGCCGCCCCTCGTCTGTCTTCAGGAAATCGAGCAGCGGTTGGCTGGCAGCCTTGTCCGCCCCCTTCAGCAGGGCCACAGGATACTCGATCGGCGCGTGGCTGTCGGCGGGGAAGACGCCAACAATGGCCACGCCGGGTTCAACCCGCGCATCGGTAGCATAGACGATGCCGGCCCCGGCCTCTCCCCGTGCCACCAGCGCCAGGGCGGCGCGGACATTTTCAGCAGGTGCCAGCTTGTCCGATACCTGGGACCACAGGCCCAGCTTGGTCAGTGCCGCCTTGGCATAGCGTCCCGCCGGCACCGCGTTGACATCGCCCACGGCCAGCCGCCGTCCATTCAGCAGGGCGGCAATGTCCAGATTGCCATCAATGGTCAGGCGCCTTGCCTGCGACCGCTCCATGACCAGGACCAGTTGATTGCCCAGGAAGGTGAAGCGGCTGTCGGCCTGCACGAGCCCGGCCTTGACCAGATAATCCATCCATTCCTGATCGGCTGACATGAAGATATCTGCCGGTGCCCCCGCCTCGATCTGCCTGGCCAGAGCAGAACTGGCGGCATAGGCGGCGGTGGCGGTACCGCCCGTCTGGTCCCGGTAGGCCACCAATGCCTCGTCCAGCGCCGTCTTCAGGCTGGCGGCGGCATAGACGGTCGTATCCTTTGCCCAGGCCGCCGGTGCGAAGGCCAATGACACGGCGATGAGGAACGAGGGAAGGCGGGAACGGGCCATAGTGCATCCTGACCTGAAGTTCAGCAGCAATAGATTATCGTTATGTCCATGGAAATACAACGAGCCTCTTGGCGCGATGATTTCCCGTGCGGCCCAGCGGATGCGCCACTGTTGCGCAACCGAATGAAACAGAAAATGCGGGTGTTTTTCAGAGGTTGGGCCTTTCCCCTCTGAATTAACGTCGCCCCGAATGAGTGGCCCCGCGCAACCAGGTGCAACCGAAAATGCGATCTTGTTTCACGAGCCACGAGACTGCCAATCCGAGCGCCGATGGCGTCGGATTGCAGCGGACAGGGAAAGGGCGTTGAGAAACCCAGAATAGCAGAGACCGGTCGGAAAGTCAGCCATTCCGCCACATCCGACGCCCCCGGTCAGGTGCGGCGGAAGATGACGGTCAGGTTGTTGGCGGGCATCTGGATGATGTCCGGTCCGGTAAGGCCGTTGGCGGCAGCGAGGTCCATCACCGCTTCCAGGTCGCGTACGCCCCAGGCTGGGTTCCGGGCCTTCAGGTCGGCATCGAAGGCGGCGTTGCTGTCGGATGTATGCTGTCCGCCGCGTTTATAAGGGCCGTAGAGGCAGAGCGGCGCACCCGGTTGCAGCAGACGGCCCGCGCCCGTGAACAGGCCGATGGCGGCATCCCAGGGCGCGATATGGATCATGTTCACGCACAAGATGGCGTCAGGCCGGACATTGGGCCATGCATCGGGGCGAGCGGCGTCCAGCGGCAGTGGCGGGCGCAGGTTGGGCAGCCCGGATTCCGCCGCCCAGGCGCGGATGCTGGCGCGGGCATCCTCGTCGGGGTCGCTGGGCTGGAATGTCAGGGCTGGCAGGTTTTCGGCCAGGAAAACTGCATGTTCCCCGCTCCCGCTGGCGATTTCCAGCAGCAGACCGGTTTGCGGCAGATGCGGGTGCAGGGCATCCAGCAGCGGTTGCCGGTTGCGCAGGGTGGCGGGCGCGTGGCGCTTTTCATCGGTCATCATGGGGCCAAAGGTAGGAGGCGCGAGCCGCAGCGCCAAGCCCATTTCGTCCTGCATGCCGGGTCAGACCAAGCAAGCAGTTGCGCGCGTCTGCCGGATTGTCTACCTCTGGCGCTGATTGGATTGATTGCGTGCGCCACGCTTTTTGGAGTTCCGGGGATGCCCTACGTCGTTACCGAGGCCTGCATCAAGTGCAAGTACACTGACTGCGTCGAAGTCTGTCCCGTGGACTGCTTCTATGAGGGTGAGAACACGCTGGTCATCCATCCCGATGAATGCATCGATTGTGGCGTGTGCGAGCCGGAATGCCCCGCCGAGGCCATCCTGCCCGACACCGACCCGCGCGCCGAACAGTGGCTGGCCATGAACCGCGAATATGCTGGGCAGTGGCCGGTCATCAACCGCCGCAAGGACCCGCTGCCCGACGCTGACGCCTGGAAGGGTGTGCCCGACAAGTTCGAGAAGCATTTCAGCCCCAAGCCGGGCAAGTAAGGATGTGGGCGGACCACCGGTTTCCCCGGTGGTCCGCGCGCGCCGGCAAAAATCATTGACCGGCGGTTAAGAAGTCCGCTAATGCCCATGCGATGGGCGCATGACCGACATAACGCGCTCTGCGCGGAACTTATGGCGAACAACGCGTTCCGCCTCTGTCATGTGGACGTAACATCGACTATATTCCATCAAGCGAGGATCGGCACGACGCCCGTGATCGTGGCTTGATGTGCCGACCGCTTTCGCCATCGCAGTGTTTCGTCTGGAGTGGTCCCGCCGCCCGTGCGGTCGGGGCCTCTATCATTTTTGTTCCCGTGGCGCGCAGCCCCGCGCGGAAGAAGAGAGCAACCGATATGTCCGAAAGCCTAGATTTCACCACCGGGGATCACGTTGTGTATCCGGCCCACGGCGTGGGCCAGATCATCGGGATCGAAACCCACAGCATCGCCGACATGAGCGTGACGCTGTACGCCATCCAGTTCGAAAAGGAACGGATGACGTTGAAGGTTCCCGTGGCGAAGGCCAAGGCCTCGGGCCTGCGCCGCCTGTCGACCAAGGACCGGATCAAGGCCGCCATGGAGACGCTGCAGGGCCCCAGCAAGATCAAGCGCATCATGTGGAGCCGCCGCGCCCAGGAATATGAAGCGAAAATCAATTCCGGCGACCCGGTTTCCATCGCGGAGGTCGTGCGCGACCTGTATCGTGGTGAGGACCAGTCCGATCAGTCCTACAGCGAACGTCAGATTTATCACGCAGCATTGGAGCGTCTGGCCCGCGAGCTGGCCGTTGTCGAGAAGATCGACGAGCGCAAGGCCACCGAAAAGCTGGAAGCCGTGCTGAGCAAGGCAGCTTGATCGGGGTACACCCACAAGATCAAGCATCCCGCTGTTAAAAAATCGGGATATTTAGTATGAAAGGGGCGTTCACTTGTTGAACGCCCCTTTTTTTGCACCGCCGCACGCCCTACACTGGCGACGCGAAGAAGAACCTGCCGGGTCCCCATGTCGGATGATCGCAAATATGCCTTGCTGGGTCGGCCACGCCGCGTGTGGGCGGTGGGGGCCATCCATGGCGAGGCGGCGCGTCTGGCGGCCCTGCATGATGATGTCGGCAAGCGCTTCCTGCCCGGTGACCGTCTGGTCTATCTGGGCAACATGATCGGCCGGGGTGCCGCCGTTCGCGAGACGATTGAGGAATTGCTGTCCTTCCGGCGCGAGATCCTGGCGCGGCGTGGCGTGGTGGCGACCGACATCGTTTATTTGCGCGGCGGGCAGGAGGAGATGTGGCAGAAGCTGTTGCAGCTTCAGTTCGCGCCTGATCCCGCCGCCGTGTTGCAGTGGATGATCGGGCAGGGGCTGGACACCACCCTGGCGGCCTATGGCGGCAATGCCCAATATGGTCTGGTGTCGGCCAAGGAAGGGGCCGTGACGCTGGCCCGCTGGACCGGGGAGCTGCGTGCCGCGATGCGCGCTGCACCGGGCCATGACAATCTGCTGAGTGCGGTGCGCCGCTGCGCCTATACCAGTGCCCCGGACGGGGCGCCGACGGAACTGCTGTTCGTCAATGCCGGCCTGGACCCGGCCAAGCCGCTGCATATGCAGGCTGACATCTTCTGGTGGGGCGGCACTTCGTTCGCCCGCATCGTGGAACCGTATAACGGCTTCCGCCGTGTCGTGCGCGGCTATGACCCGATCCATGGGCCGGGGCCGACCGTCACCGATTTCACGGCCAGCCTGGATGGCGGGGCCGGCTTCGGTGGTCGCCTCATCTGCGCCTGCTTTGCCCCTGATGGGCAGATGCTGGAACTGGCCGAAGCCTGAAATATTTTCGGGCCGGTTGATCCAACCGCCAATCGCCTCCGTAACAAGGATCAAGCAAGGGCACATGCCCCCCTGATCCAGCGACGGAGAGTGACCGATGGCGTCCATCGACGATCCCGAAACCCAGCGCGCCAACCTGGCTTTCATCCGCGCCTCGATGAAAGAACCGCTGCTGGCCCGTGATCACGAGTTGGATCTGGCCCGTCGCTGGCGGGAAAAGGGGGACGAGAAGGCGCTGCATGAGCTGGTGCGTTCCTACACCCGTCTGGTGATCTCTACCGCGACGCGTTTCCGCCATTACGGCATCCCCATGGGCGATCTGGTGCAGGAAGGCAATGTCGGCCTGATGCAGGCGGCGGGCCGGTTCGAGCCGGAGCGCGATGTCCGCTTCTCCACCTATGCTGCCTGGTGGATCCGGTCGGCCATGCAGGACCATATCCTGCGTAACTGGTCTATCGTGCGTACCGGCACCACGGCGGCACAGAAGTCGCTATTCTTCAACCTCCGTCGCCTGCGTGCCAAGATCGCCGACAATCCGTCGTCTGACCATCTGTCCACCGATGCGCGGCAACAGATCGCCCGCGAACTGGATATCGACGCGCGTGAGGTGGAGACGATGGAGATGCGGCTGGCCGCCTGTGACCAGTCGCTGAATGCCACCATGGCGATGGATGGCGAAGCCGAATGGCAAGACATCCTGCCCGATAGCCGCCCCAACCCCGAGGATGTGGTGATCGGCATGCGCGACGGGCGCATGCGGTCCAAGTGGTTGGCGGAGGCGCTGGGCGAACTGTCGCCGCGCGAACGTCAGATTATCGCCGAACGCCGCCTGCGCGATGAAGGAGCGACGCTGGAAGAACTGGGCCGTGTGTTGGGCGTGTCCAAGGAACGTGTGCGCCAGCTGGAAAGCCGCGCCATGAACAAGCTGCGCGCCAGCATGATGAAGCGCGTGGCCGATGGCCGCGACCTGTTCATGGAAGCGTGAGGGGGCGTTATTCCCCCTGGCCCCCATACCAGAGGCCAATGCGGATGCTGCTGGCCCCGCTGGCCTTCAGATAGGCGGTCCAAAAATCCCGCACCCGGTTCTCCACAGGGCGGGGCAGGGCCTTGCGGCCTGGGTCATGCCCCCGGCCAAAGCCGAACATATCGACCTGCACCTGTGACAGCGGCGCCAGAAGCCGCTGATCGGTGATGATCCGCAAGTTCTTTGCGGGCGGCCCCTCTGACAGGGCCGTGTATGTCAGTACGTCTGAATGTTCCAGAAGGTCCGAGAAGACGATCATCCGGTTCAGGCCACGCGGTTTCCACGTCTCCGCGACATTGTCGATGGTGCGTAGGATTTCGGAGCGGGGGTAGGCCTGCCTTTCCTTCAGCATGCCGATCAGCACCATGGCCAGCCGGCGTTTGAAGTCCCGGTTTTCTGCCTTGGCGATGGTCGGCTTGCAGGTGGCCATGATCCAGTCGGTAAGGCCGCCGCCCTCGGGGCAGCCGGGCACGCATTCCTCAAACTTGCGGGCAGATGCCGCATAATCGTCGGTGATGGTTTGGACCACCAGCCGGTCACCGGGCTTCAACTCGCCCACAAACCGGTCAAGGCCCGCAATCAGGATGTCGATATCCTGCTGATCATACTGTGTGGTGCGGTCCACCAGCAGGGCTACAGTGCCTGTGCCCAGCTTGCAGTAATCCTGTCGCGCGGCCAGCGCGGCGGGCGCCAGACCAGCCAGCAGCAGCAACAGAAGCAGGAACCGCCGCAGCCTCATCCCCGCACCGCCCGCAGCAACTGCGCGCTGATCTGCAGGGCGGACGGGATGTCGCGCAGGCAGGCGGGCGTGCCGTCGCTGCGGGCCCGCAGATTGCCGATGCGGTAATTGATCAGCCGGTTATGGCTGTTCATGCCCAACTGGCGCAGGCTCTGTTCGTAATCGGTGCCGGCGGATTTGCGGTCGGCCTGGATGGTGGTGATGTCCTTTTCCAGCTGTTCGATCTGCCGGTTCAATGCTGCGATCATGTCGTCATATCTGCGCGTCGCCTGCATGCGCTGCTTGTTGTAGTCGCTCTCCCGGCGAGTCACGCGCTTGCGGGCCTTCTCGGCCTTGCGGGTCAGGCGTTCATAATCCGGGTGCGGGTCATGCCGCACGAAGGAGGCGACGACGCCGACCGTCAGGATCACCAGATTGATGACCAGCAGGGTCCAGCCAGCGGAGCCCAATTCCGTGGCCGTCACCTGTGCCGCTGTGCTGGTCAGGTCGCCCTGGCGCAGCAGGTCGGCGAAGGAGCTGTTGGTATCCGCCTCCAGCAGGCGCAGGAAATGTTCGCGCACCGCCGCGATGAAATAGACCAGCGTGCCCGACAGACCGGCCAGCACGGCGGCACCAGCGTAATAGGACAGCCGAGCCTGCATCCGTTCATGCTGGTTGGCCTGTTTCAGCCACAGGCCGATGAAATGCGCGAACAGCGCCAGCACCCCGCCAATGATCAGTGAGATGAACAGGGACAGAAGCGGCGTCTCCTGAAAGAAGAACTCGAACGCCATGCGGTTGACCGGCACCTCGGCCAGACAGACCAGCAGCATCAGGAACGGATAGGCCCAGACCATGGAGACACGCAGGGGCCGGGCCAGTTCCGCCTGTAGCTTGGCAACGGTGGCCACGGCTTCCGACTTGCGTTCGGTCAAGTCGCGGAATTCGGGGCTGTCGGGCCCGACCTTGTGCGACAGGTCGTTCAGGGCGCGCTGTTTTTCATCCTGCAGGGTGCGGCGGCGGTTGACCAGATCCTCGTCCCGTTCCTTCAGCTTTTGCTGTTCGGCGATATCCAGTTCCGACAGATAGGTCAGGCGCGCCTTCTCATAGGCGGCGAAATCGGCCGTGACCTGGGCCAGCACCTGATCCTGTACGGGGTTCTGCGGCGCATCCAGCGGCGGAAAGCCCTTTTCTCCGTCGCGGGCCCCGCGCGTCTCATCCGCGCGGCGTTCGCTATCGCTATAGCTCAGATGCCGGCCGATATGCATGTCGGCCATCTGCTTCACCCGGTTCGCCATCCCGCTCCCCCGAAGGTCGAGGCGTGGTGCCCCTTTGATGAAAAGAGCATTTCATGTCGATTATGGGGCGGCAAGGACGGGGCCGGGCCGGAAGGGGCCATTTAAGCCGGTATCCGGGAGGCCTTCCGCCATGATTTGGACGGATTTGGGGGCGTCATCCTTTCATCAAGGCGTCGATATCCCGATGCCCTTCGATGATGCGAATGATGCACACACCGTCATCTTCATAGCGGAAGAGAATGACGTAGCCCCGATAGGCAAAACTTCGGATGCCTGGTCGAATTTCCTCGCGGGGCCGGCCCAGGGTTCCCGGCAATTCCGCTAGTTTCTTGCACTGAGCCCTCAACCGCTGAACGAAATTCAAGGCCGGCTTCGTCACGCCTGCTCTTTCGGCCAAGTAGAACAGGATATCGGAGAGGTCGCACGAAGCGGCCCTTGTATAAAATAGTCGCCGCTTAGCCTAGAGGCCACGGGTCTGCAATTCCTTGATCCGTTCGGCAAGGACCGCGTCAACCTCTGCCTCCGAAAGCTCACCACCTTCTGCGAGGGCGTCGTCCACGATACGGCGCAATTCGGTCAGCCGTGCTTCACGAGATTTAAGCAGGGAAAGGCCCGCCGCGACAACGGCGTCTGGGCTGTCTAACTCGCCGGAAGCGACGGCTTCGTTAATAAACCCTGCCCAGGGTCCGGTAACAGATACCTGCATGATCGGCCTCCTTCGGGCACTGCCTTAGAACCGTATCATAGCATTTCCTGCCATAGGACCAAGGTCGCCGCCCACCCCCAAAACAAAAAGGGGAGGCCTGTTTCCAGGCCTCCCCTTTCGTCTTTTCAAACCAGAACCAGCGATCAGCCGGCTTCGGCCTGACGCTCGGCGCGCTTGCGGTCGTTCGGGTCCAGCAGCTTCTTGCGCAGACGGATGGACTTCGGCGTGACTTCCACCAGTTCGTCGTCCTGGATGTAGGACAGGGCCTTTTCCAGGGACATGCGGATGGGCGGCGTCAGGACGACGGCTTCATCCTTGCTGGTGGTGCGGATGTTGGTCAGCTTCTTGCCCTTCTGGACATTCACTTCCAGGTCGTTCTCGCGGGTGTGCTCACCCACGATCATGCCCTCATAGACCTTCCAGCCGGGCTCAATCATCATCGGGCCGCGATCTTCCAGGTTCCACAGGGCATAGGCCACGGCCTCACCCTCGGCGTTGGAGATCAGCACGCCGTTGCGGCGGCCGGGGATCGGGCCCTTGTAGGGGGCGTAATCGTGGAACAGGCGGTTGATAACGCCGGTGCCACGCGTGTCGGTCAGGAACTCGCCCTGGTAACCGATCAGGCCGCGCGAGGGGACGTGGAACACCAGACGGACCTTGCCAGCGCCCGAGGGACGCATTTCCAGCATCTCGCCCTTACGCTCGGCAATCTTCTGCACCACGACGCCGGAGAAATCCTCGTCCACGTCGACGACGACTTCCTCAATCGGCTCCAGACGCTGGCCATTGGTGTCGGTCTTCATCACCACGCGCGGACGGCTGATCGACAGCTCGAAGCCTTCACGGCGCATGGTTTCGATCAGGATGCCCAGCTGCAACTCGCCACGGCCCGCCACTTCGAACGCGTCGGCGTTCTCGGTCTCGCGGATGCGCAGGGCGACGTTGCCTTCGGCTTCACGCAGCAGGCGGTCGCGGATCATGCGGCTGGTGACCTTGTCGCCTTCGCGACCGGCGAGCGGGCTGTCATTGACCGAGAAGGTCATGGCCAGGGTCGGCGGATCGATCGGCTGCGCCGGCAGGGCGTTTTCAACGCTCATGTCAACGATGCTGTCGGCGACGGTGGTCTTCACCAGACCGGCGATGGCGACGATGTCACCGGCCTGCGCCTCGTCCACCGGCACGCGCTCCAGACCGCGGAAAGCCAGCACCTTGGAGGCGCGGCCCTGCTCGATCAGCTTGCCGTCGCGGGACATGGACTTGATGGCCATGTTGGTCTTGATGCGGCCGGACTGGATACGGCCCGTCAGGATGCGGCCCAGGTACGGGTTGGCTTCCAGGGTGGTGGCCAGCATGGTGAACGGTGCATCAACGCTGTCAACCTTGGGGGCCGGCACATGGTTGACGATCAGCTCGAACAGCGGGGTCAGGTCCTTGCGCTCGTCATCCAGGCTGTTGACGGCCCAGCCGTTACGGCCCGACGCGAACAGGGTCGGGAAGTCCAGCTGCTCGTCGGTGGCATCCAGCGAGGCGAACAGGTCGAAAATCTCGTTATGCACTTCGTCGGGACGCGCATCCTGACGGTCGATCTTGTTGACGACGACCATCGGGCGCATGCCCAGCTTCAGGGCCTTGCCCAGCACGAACTTGGTCTGCGGCAGCGGCCCTTCGGCGCTGTCCACCAGCAGGCAGACGCCGTCCACCATGTTCAGGATACGCTCCACCTCGCCGCCGAAATCGGCGTGGCCCGGGGTATCGACGATGTTGATGCGGACGTCGTTCCAGACAACGGACGTGCACTTGGCCAGGATCGTGATGCCGCGCTCACGCTCCAGGTCGTTGCTGTCCATCGCGCGCTCGGCGACCTGCTGGTTTTCACGGAAAGTGCCGGACTGCTTCAGCAGCATGTCGACGAGCGTGGTCTTGCCATGGTCGACGTGGGCGATGATGGCGATATTGCGCAATTGCATGGGTACGGTCCTGCGTGCCTGGTGCTGGTCGCGCGCCGCCCAATGACTATGTCCGCCGGATCGGGGTTCGCGCATGAAAAACGCCCGGCCACCCTGTCAGCGTTCGATTGAGGAACGGGAACAAGGGTGGCCGGGCTGTTTCGCGGCGCAATATAATCGTTTCGCACCGGCTTCGGTAGGGTGCAGAAGGTGGGGCTGCCCTGCGTTTCGTCGGATCGCGGTTAACGTTCCATCAAGGGGTTGGCGAAAAGGGAAGGCTGTGAGCCTGCCCCTTGGCCTAACACCAAAGCGCCTGTGCCTTACCCCTGGAAAGCCGCCCCCGGCCCATGCCACCATGGCGGCAACCGGGGGAGGATAATGACCCAAGGCAGATGGCAAAAATGGATGCTGATGGCGGCGGCTGCCCTGGCGGCGGTGCCCGTTCATGCCCAGGAGACGAAGTATGAGGTGGTGATCGAAGGCGTGGATGATCATCCGCATCTGTCGAAGCTGCTGAAAGAAGTCTCCAGCCTTGTCGCCCTGAAGGAAGACCCGCCGCCCTCGCCCATCGGCCTAGGCCGTCGGGCCGATGCCGATCTGGACCGGTTCCGCGCCGCCCTGCGATCCGAAGGTTTCTACGACGCCATTGTCGATGCGGAGATCGACGTGGATGTGGTGCCCGCCAAGGTTCTGATCCGGGTGGAGGAAGGGGCGCGGTACAAGGTGACATCGGTTGCCATTGCCGGCCCGAACGAGCAACCCCTGCCCGATGGTGCGCCGGCCCCGGACGCGCTGGGCCTTGCCATCGGATCGGACGCGCGGGCACCGTCGGTGGTGGATGCCGAAGGCCGTATCCTGCCGCGCCTAGCGGAAAAGGGCTATGCCTATGCCCGCCTGCTGGATCGCAAGCTGATCGTGGACCATGCCAAGCAGGGCATGGATGTCACCTATGTCGTTGATCCCGGCCCGAAAGTGACGTTCGGCGATGTCAGCTTCAATGGCCTGGACGAGGTGTCGCAGCGCGCGGCCCGTCGCCGCCTGCCCTGGCGCGAGGGCGATGCCTATCATCCTGCCACCATGGAGGAGGGGCGTCAGGCCCTGGCCGATCTGGGTGTCTTCTCCTCCGTCCGGCTGCGGCTGGCCGATCAGCCGACGGGAGACCAGAAGGCACCCGTCCTGGTCGATCTGGCCGAACGGGAAATGAACTATGTCGGCTTCGGTGCCGATTACGGGACCGAGGACGGGTTCGGGGCCAACGCCTATTGGGGTGACCGCAACCTGATGGGCAATGCCGAAAAGCTGCGGGTCGATGCCTCGGTCGCTGGCATCTCCCGACGCGGCGAAACCAGTGCCAGCGATTTCGATTACCGTCTGGCCGGCACCTATCAGCAGCCGGATTTCCTGTCACGTCGCCAATCGCTGAACCTGTCGGCGGAAGCCTTGTCGGAACGGCCCGATGCCTATCGCCGGCAAGCACTGGTCCTGACGGGTGCGGTAGAGCGCAAGCTGGGCAAGGGGTTGAAGGCCAGCCTGGGCGTGACGGCGGAACAGTCCCGGATTGAGGAGAGCCTGCAAACCACGCGCAACACCCTGGTCGGTATTCCCGCCGCCATCACCTGGGACCGGTCCAACGATCTGTTGAACCCGACCAAGGGCTTCCGCCTGTCAGGGGCCGTGACCCCCTATCTGGCGGCCTTCGGGGACAGCAACAGCTTCACGGTGGCGCGGGTCGGCGGCAGCGCCTATTTCGATTTCAAGGATGATGGCTGGTATGTGGGCGCGCTGCGCGGTGTTTATGGGGCCGTGATCGGCGGCGGGCTGCTGGATGTTCCCGCCGACAAGCGCTTCTTCGCGGGCGGTGGCGGCTCCATCCGTGGCTATGGCTATCAGGAGGTCGGGCCGCGCGACAGCAATGGGGAGCCGCTGGGCGGCGTCTCGCTGCTGGAGATGTCCGCCGAAATGCGGGTGAAGGTGACGGAGGATATTGCCGTTGTGCCCTTCGTTGACGCTGGCAATGTCTATACGACCGAGTATCCCAAGCTGGGTCAGGGCCTGCGCTATGCCGCCGGTATCGGTGGGCGTTACCACACCGTCATCGGCCCCATCCGTCTGGATGTGGCAGTGCCGTTGAACAAGCGCGACGGCGACAAGGCGTTCCAGTTCTACATCTCCATCGGCCAGGCCTTTTAAGGAGGGGATGATGAGCGATTTCAACCGCCTTCGCCCCATCCTGATCTGGATCGCCACCGGTCTGGCCGGGCTGATCGGTCTGGTCGTTCTCATCGGCGTATCGGCGGGCATCTGGCTGTCCACCCCGTCGGGCCGTGATTTCGTGCTGTCAAAGGCCGGGGAGGCCGTGCCGGAACTGAAGGTGGAGGGGGTGGACGGGTCAATCTTCGACCTGCGTGCCGCCAGGATCACCATGTCTGATGCCAACGGTGTTTGGCTGACGGTGGAAGACGCGCATCTAGGTTGGAACCCCTGGGCCCTGTTCTCCCGCACCTTATCGGTGGAGGATTTGTCGGCCAAGGCCGTGACGGTGGCACGTCAGCCGCTGCCCAAGCCGGATGAACCCAGTGACACGGGCGGGCTGCCGCGCCTGCCGGTTGCCGTCACGCTGTCGCGGCTGGCGGTGGAGCGGGTGACGCTGGGGCCGGACCTGCTGGATGGCAATCCGGCGGTGCTGACACTGGCCGGGCAGGGGCGGTTGCCGGCGGGTGAACTGGGCGGGTCGGGGTCGCTGGACATTAAGCGCATCGATGACCGGCCCGGCACCTTGACCGTTGCCGGCGATTACCGCCCCGGCCGCCGCCTGACCCTGACGGCGGAAGCGCTGGAGCAGGGTAATGGGCTGATTGCCGAATTGCTGGACATTCCGGGCCGCCCGCCCGTGACCCTGACCTTGAAGGGCGACGGGCCGCTGACCGATTGGACGGGCACGGCCACGGCGAAGGCCGGCGAAGCCGCCGATGCCAGGGCGGAATTCAGGATCAGACCGTCGGGCAACAAGCTGACCTTCGGCCTTGACCTGTCGGGTAATGTGCAAGCCCTGCTGCCGCCCGATATCCGCCCGCTGGTCGGGCCGGACCTGCGCATCGGTGCTGGTGGTCTGATCGATCCGGGGGTGAAGCTGGCACTGGATGGTGTCGGCATCCAGACGGCGGTCGGCAAGCTGTCGGGCGGCGGTGCGTTCGATATCAAGACCCGCGCCATCAATGTCGGCGCCTGGGTGGAGGTGCCGGATGCGGCCATCCTGTCCCCCCTGCTGGGGCCGGCGGGAATGAAGGCGGCGCGCGGCAGCATCACCCTGACCGGTACGCCCGAGGCACCGGAACTGGCCACGGATCTGACGCTGGACACGGTCGGCCTGCCTGACCTGACGCTGAACAGTCTGGGCGTGAAGCTGTCGGCCAAGGGATTGGAGAAGACAGCGGTCATCGCGGCCCTGCATCTGGACGGCGCGTCAGGGGCGCTATCGGCCCTGACGGGACGCACATCCGATCTGGCCGCGGAACTGACCGTGACCCGCGCCGAGGGTGGGATCGACATTGCCAAGGCCGGCTTCATCGGCACGGCGCTGTCGGCCACCGCCAGCGGATCGCTGACCGGCTGGGGCCGGGATGGCGAACTGGCCCTGACCTTGTCGGCCAAGGATCTCGCACCGCTGTCCGGGGTGGCGGGGCGCACACTGGCAGGCTCCCTGGCCGTGGACGGCAAACTGCGGCGCGCGGACGGAAAGACGGCGGTGACGCTGCAGGGCGAGGGCAAGGAGCTGGCGGCGGGCATCGCCATCCTGGACCCGCTTCTATCGGGCCGGACGGAGATTTTCGCCGACCTGGAAGCGGTGGGGGAGGAGATGGCGCTGCGTCGCCTGTCCCTGACCAACCCGCAGGTGAAGATTGGCGGGGAGGGGCGGTATGGGCCGAAGGGCATCAATGCCGACGCGGTGCTGGAGGTGGCGGACCTGTCGCCCCTGTCCCCGGCGCTGGGCGTGGCCATCGCGGGCGGTGTCACGGCCCGGCTGAAAAGCCCAGGCGCCGATACCATGACGCTGGAGGTGGTGGCTGACGGGCTGACCCTGGATGGTTTGCGGCTGGTGGATACGCGGCTGGACGCGCGGCTGTCGGGCCTGCCCAAGGCGGCGAAGGGCCGGATTGATCTGGCCAGCAGCCTGAATGGGCAGCGCATCGCGCTGGGCAGCGACCTGTCGCAGGCGGGGTCTACCCTGTCGTTGGCCGGGATCGAGGCCGTAATCGGCCTGAACCGGTTCGATGGCGACCTGTCGCTGGATACCGGCACGGGGCTGGCGGCGGGTCGCCTGACCGGCACCGTGCCCGACCTGGGCATCCTGGCTTTCATCGCGGGGGATGAGGTCTGGGGCAATGGCACCGTCAATATCGCGCTCAGCCATGACAAGGGCCGGCAGTTCGCGGATGTGAAGGCCGATTTCAAGGAAATCTGGCGCCGCTGGCACGGGCAGAAGGTGGCGACCATCGCCTTGTCCGCGCGTCTGGATGGCGCCGACAAGGTGCCCAGCGTCGATGCGGGCTTTACCGTTACCGGTGTCGATGCCGGGACCCTGGATTTGGACAAGGTCACGGGTTCGGCGCGCGGACCGCTGTCGGCTACTTCCCTTGCCTTCGACCTGTCGGGCAAGCGTGGGTCCGCACCGGTGCGCCTGTCCATCGCGGGGCAACTGGCGACGGGGGCCAAGGACGGGATCAATCGGGTGGGGCTGGGTACCCTGTCGGGGGCCTATGGCGATACGGAATTCCGGCTGGCCAACCCTGCCACCCTTTCCCTTGGTGAGGGCGTGGTGGGGGTGCAGGGATTCGTCCTGCTGGCGGGTGACGCGCGGGTGGAGGTGACGGCGGACCTGTCGCCCAAGGCGCTGGGCGGACGCGTGTCGCTGACCAAGCTGCCGCTCAACTGGGTGCGCCTGATTGATCCGACCCTGACGCTGTATGGCCATCTGGATGGCACGGCCAGCCTGTCAGGTACCGTGGCCGATCCCAAGGGTGTGCTGTCGCTGAAACTGTCGGAATTCGCACTGGCGCCGCAGGTCCTGAAAGGTCCCTCACCGCTGGGCGCCACCCTGACCGCCGATTGGCAGAAAGGGCGTGTGGCGCTGAATGCCAGGATCGACAGCGCAGGATCGGGCGTTGGCTTGTCGGCGCGGGCCGACCTGCCGCTGGAAATGCGCGGATCGGCCACCAGCATTGCCGTGCCCAGCGACAAGCCGGTTAGCGGCCGGCTGGAGGGTAATGTCGCGCTGCGCCGGTTGAACGATCTGCTGGCGACGACGGGTGACAGGCTGGGCGGGCAGATGGTGCTGGACCTGACCCTGGGCGGCACCCTGGCCGACCGGCAGCTGACGGGCAGTGTCACGCTGAACAATGCCCGTTATGAGAATCAGCGCTGGGGCACACAGATCACCGATATCGAGGCAGTGTTGAAGGGCGATCCTGAAGGGCTGGTGATCGACCGGTTCGAGGGCAAGACGTCGGGCGGCGGCACGGTTTCAGTTGCGGGCAGCTTTGGCTTCCGCCCCGAGCGTGGCGACCGGCAGATTGACCTGCGCCTGACCGCGAAGAAGGCGAAGCTGGCCGGGATCGACATGGTGGAGGCGGTCGCCGGTGCCGATATCACCGTCACCGGCAGGCCGACGCAGATGATGATCGCGGGCCGGGTGGATGTGGCCAATGCCCATATCCGCATCCCGGACAAGCTGCCGCCCACGGTGGTGGAGGTGAAGGTGGTGGAGATCAATCACCCCCGCCGCATTGCCCCGCCCGGCGCCGTGAGCAGCGCCAATGTCAAGGCGGAGGGAACGCCGCCGCCCGCCCTGATCATCGGCCTGAATATCGATGTGGAGGCGCCCAACCAGATCTATGTCGCAGGCCGTGGGCTGGACGCGGAACTGAAAGCGTCGCTGAAACTGCGCGGCACGGCGGATCTGCCGCTGCTGTCGGGGGAGGTGTCGCTGGTCAAGGGTGAGATGGGGCTGTTGGGCCAGACCTTCACCCTGTCGCGGGCCAACGTCACCTTTCTGGGCGACGGTACCTTCGACCCCTCGCTGGATGTGGAGGCGCGTACGCAACGCGGCGACCTGACAGCCATCGTCGCCGTCACGGGCCGCCCGTCGAAGCCGACGGTGAAACTGTCGTCGCAGCCGCCCTACCCGGAAGACGAGGTGCTGGCCCGGCTGCTGTTCAACCGCGGGGCGGGGCAGTTGTCGGCGCTGGAGGCGGTGCAACTGGCCCAGTCGGCAGCGCAATTGTCGGGCTTGTTCGGCGGTGGGCCAGGCTTTGTCGACAATGTGAAACGTTCCCTGGGCGTGGACCGGTTGGAGTTCCGGGGCAGCGAGGATGGTACTGGGGCCGGCACAGTCGCCGCAGGCCGCTATATCGGCGATAACATCTATGTCGGGGTGGAGCAGGAGCTGGGCACCGGGCAGAGCAAGGCGACTGTGGAATATGGCATCACCGACCATATCAAGGCGCGTGGCGAGGTCGGGACCGAAAGCAAGGTCGGCGTGCAGTTCCAATGGGATTATTGAGGGGGGTGACAGGCGGCCCACCGCACCCCCAGAATGCCGCCGGATGTGATCAAGGTGGCGGACGCCCATGGCCGACAGGCTTTCTTACTTCATTGACGCGGTGCGCGCCGGCCAGCCCCTGCGCCTGAACGGTGGCGGCAGCAAACCGGGCCTGGGCCATATAGTCACAGGCACGGCCCTGTCGCTGTCGGAACTGTCCCAGATTGTTTCCTATGAACCCGCCGAACTGATCCTGGTGGCCGAACCGGGTGTGCCGATGGTGGAGTTGCGGGCGCTGCTGTCAGCCAAGGGTCAGGCCCTGGCGTTTGAGCCGCCGGACCTGGGGCCGCTTTATGGCCGTCCTGCCGGCACGGATACGCTGGGCGGGGTGGTGGCGACCGGCCTGTCGGGGCCGGGACGGGTGAAGGCCGGGGCCGTGCGCGACCATGTGCTGGGCCTGACAGCCATTGCCGGCGACGGGCGTATCTTCCGGTCGGGCGGCAAGGTGGTGAAGAATGTCACGGGCTTTGACCTGCCCAAGCTGCTGACCGGGGCGCATGGTACGCTGGGCGTCATGACGGAAATTGTGGTCAAGGTGCTGCCGGCCCCGCCCGTGTCGAAAACCCTGGTGCTGGCGGGGATGGAGGATGCCGACGCCATCCGCGCCATGGCAGATGCGTTGGGGTCAGCGGCGGAGGTGGGGGCGGCGGCCTTCACGCCTGCCTATCTGCCGCTGGATGGGTTGCTGCCTGACCGCACACCCTGTGTGCTGCTGCGGCTGGATGGGGTTTCGGTGTCGGTGGCGGAACGGCTGGCAGCACTTGAACGGTTGCTGGAGGGGCGGGCGGCCATGGCGGTGCTGGATGGGGACGATTCGGCGGCGCTGTGGGCGTGCCTGCGCGATGCGATGCCGCTGGCCGAACGACCCGACCTGGACGTCTGGCGTCTGTCGGTGCCACCCATTGCGGGGATGGGGGTGCTGTCCGCCATCCGCGCGGCGGTCCCGCGTGCGCTGGGCTGGCTGGATTGGGGCGGGGGCCTGATCTGGGTCGGGCTGCCGCGTGGGATGGCGGATGCGGGGGCGGGTGTCGTGCGCGGCGCGCTGGGTGGCGACGGGCATGCGACACTGATGCGGGCACCCGACGCGGTGAAGACGGTGGTGCCGGTGTTTCAGCCGCTGCCCGGCCCGCTGGCCGCCCTGACGGCCCGAGTGAAGGCGCAGTTCGATCCGGCAGGCATCCTCAATCCCGGCCTGATGGGGGTGTGATGCAGACCCATTTCACCCTGGCGCAACTGGCCGACAGCGGAACCGCAGAGGCGGAGAAGATCCTGCGAACCTGTGTCCATTGCGGGTTCTGTACGGCCACCTGCCCCACCTACCGCCTGACGGGGGACGAGCGCGACAGCCCGCGCGGGCGCATCTATCTGATCAAGGATATGCTGGAAAGCGGTCGGGATGCGGGGCCGGTGGAAACCCATCATATCGACCGCTGCCTGTCATGCCTGTCCTGTATGACCACCTGTCCGTCGGGCGTACATTACATGCATCTGGTCGATCATGCCCGCGCCCATATCGAGCGGACGGGTAAGCGGTCGGTCAAGATACGGCTGACCCGGGCGGCGTTGGCGCTGATGCTGCCGCAAGCAGGGCGGTTCCGGGCGGCCATGGGGCTGGCAAAGCTGGCCCGGCCCTTCCGCGCCCTGCTGCCGCCCGACCTGCGCGGCATGCTGGACCTGGCACCCGACCGGGTGCATCCGCGCAGCGCGCAAGAGGGGCCGGCGACATTTCCGGCGCAAGGCGCGCGGCGGATGCGGGTGGCGCTGCTGCCGGGCTGTGTACAGCCGGCGCTGAACCCCGCCATCAATGATGCGGCCATCCGGTTGCTGACCCGGCTGGGGGCAGAATTGGTGGTGGCGAAGGGGGTGGGCTGCTGCGGCGCCCTGACCCACCATATGGGCCGCGATGGGCACGGCTTCGCGACGGCCAATATCCGCGCCTGGATGGCGGAGGTGGAGGGCGATGGCCTGGACGCCATCATCGTCACGGCCAGCGGCTGCGGCACGACCGTTAAGGATTATGGCTATATGTTCCGCGACGATCCCGTGCTGGCCGGGCCGGCGGCGACCGTATCGGCGCTGGCGCGGGATGTGACGGAGGTGCTGGTGTCGCTGGGACTGCCGGAGGACGTGGCGGCACCCCGGCCTCTGCGCGTGGCATACCACGCTGCCTGTTCGCTTCAGCATGGGCAGAAAGTGAAGGACCCGCCGCGCGACCTGCTGCGCCGCGCGGGGTTTACCGTGCTGGACGTGCCGGACGGACACCTATGCTGCGGGTCCGCGGGGACCTACAACCTGTTGCAGCCGGAACTGGCGGGGCAGTTGCGCGATGCCAAGGTGGCGGCGATTGAGGGGACGCGGCCCGACGTGATCGCCGCCGGCAATATCGGCTGCATGACGCAGATCGGGTCCGGCACGGCCTTGCCAATCGTCCATACGGTGCAGTTGCTGGATTGGGCCACAGGCGGGCCGGCACCGGATGGTTTGCCCGCGCATACAAAAGCCCCGTGAATGCCGTGCATCCACGGGGCTTTTGAGGGATAGGCTTGTGTCAGGCCTTCGGCTTTTCCGCCGGGGCCACCTTGGGCTTGCCAGCGTTGCGCAGGACGACGGCCAGATGGGAATGCAGGTTGGCATTGGCGGCCAGGATGGAACCGCTAGCCAGCGGGCTCTTGCCGGGGCCGATCTCGCTGACGAAACCACCGGCTTCGGTGACCAGCAGCAGGCCGGCGGCCATGTCCCAGGGCTTCAGGTCGGCTTCGAAGAAACCATCAAAGCGACCAGCGGCGGTATAGGCGAGGTCGAGCGAGGCCGCACCCCAGCGGCGGATACCCGCCACCTGGCCCATCAGGGCCTCCAACTGCTGCAAGAACACGGGCGCATTGCCATGGCCGCGGAAGGGGATGCCCGTGGCGATCAGGCTGTCGGCCAACTGACGACGCGAGGACACGCGCAGGCGGGTATGGTTGAGGAAGGCGCCCGCACCCTTTTCGGCCCAGAACATTTCGTCATGCACGGGTTCGTAGACGACGCCGGCAATGATCTCGCCCTCACGCTCCAGCGCGATGGAGATGGCCCAGTGCGGCAGGCCGTGCAGGAAGTTGGTTGTGCCGTCCAGTGGATCGACGATGAAACGGTGGGAGGCGTCCTTGCCCTTGATCTCACCGGTTTCTTCCAGCAGCAGGCCGAAATCGGGCCGCGCCTTCTGCAACTCCTCACGCACAATGCGCTCCGCCTTCTGGTCGGCGGCGGACACGAAGTCGGACGGACCCTTGCGGGACACCTGCAAATGCTCGACCTCGCCGAAATCGCGCAGGATGGCCTTGCCGGCCTTCTCGGCCGCACGGGTCATGACGTTCAGGATGGCCGAACGGGCTGCCATGGTCGAACACTCCACAATGACGAAGAAACTGCGGGATCAATTCCCGCCTATTAAAAGCGAAACGCCCGCGCGTTGAAACCCGCGCGGGCGTCCCAATGAAAGCGGAAGGCCGCAGGACTAATCAGTCCTTGAAGCGTTCCATGTACTCGCCGGTTTCGATGTTCACGACGATCTTGGTGCCAGCCTCGATATGGGGCGGGACCATGACGCGGGCACCATTTTCCAGAACGGCGGGCTTGTAGGAGGAAGAGGCCGTCTGGCCCTTCACCACCGGGTCAGCCTCGGTGATCAGCAGGACCACGGACTGCGGCAGTTCGACCGACAGGGGCGCGCCTTCGAAGGACTGCACCACGACTTCCATGCCGTCGGCCAGGAAGATCTTGCCGTCGCCGATGATGTCGCCGGAGATGGTCACCTGTTCAAAGGTTTCCTTGTCCATGAAGGTGTAATTGTCGTCTTCAGCGAACAGGAACGTCATCTCGTGATCGTCCAGACGGGCGCGTTCCACGGCTTCGCCGGTGCGGAAGCGCTCGATATTCTTGTTGCCGGTCTTGACGTCCTTCATTTCCAACTGGATGAAGGCGCCGCCCTTGCCGGGCTGCACAATCTGGGTGCCGGTGATCACATAGAGACGGCCGTTATGCTCAAGGATGTGACCCTTGCGCATGGTGTTCGCATTGACCTTCATGACAGGCTTCTCAAACTTTATAGGAATCGAGCGGCGCGGAACCTAACAGGTTGCCTCTCAACAGGCAAATGGCCAGTGTCCCCGCCCGCCGCATAGGCAACCGGCGGGCCGTGCAAGGGCCGCAGGACGGAATTTTAACACATCACCCGACCATTTGCCGCCTTTCCGCCGTGTTTAGGGTATAAGGCAGCGGGAAAGATGATGTGCGGCACGGATGGATGATGGTGGCGGGTGAAGGGGTGATGAACGCGGCGCTGGTGCGCAAGTTGCGGCTGGTCACCGGCATCGTGGCGCTGGTGGCGCTGGTCCTGGATCAGGTGACCAAACAATGGGTGCTGACCAGCCTGCTGCCCTGTCTGTCGGGGCCAGCGGGGCCGGAATGCGCCGTCAACTCCCCCTTCATCGAGGTCACGGGCTTCTTCAATATGGTGGTGGCCTGGAACTTCGGTGTCAGCTTCTCAATGTTCTACAGCCAGCATGATCTGATGCCGTTCGCGCTCAGCCTGCTGGCTGTCGCCATCTGTGGCGCGCTACTCTGGTGGAACCGCCACAACGATCGGGGTCTGGTGGCGCTGGCCACCGGCATGGTCGTTGGCGGCGCCATCGGCAATGTCATCGACCGGTTCCGCTTCGGGGCCGTCGCCGATTTCCTTGACTTTCACGTCGCAGGCTGGCACTGGCCGGCATTCAACGTGGCGGATTGCTGCATCGTGGTTGGGGTGGGCCTGTTGTTGATCGACGGGCTGTTCTCCGGCGACGAGCGGCGTTAGAGTGCGAACCGGCAATCGCGCGGGTCGGCCTCTGTTAGACTCTGCTCCTCGTTCAAAGGGTACGGATCGGACCATGGTTGTGTTGAAGCAAGTGCGCAAGGCGGCCGTTCCGGCCATCACCGTCCTGATGATGGGCGGCCTGCTGTCGGGCTGTGGCCTGTTTGGCGGCCATGACGCGCCGGATGAGTTCATGGTCGTGTCGCGCGCCCCGCTGGAGGTGCCGCCCGACTTCTCGCTGCGTCCGCCGCAGCCGGGCAGCCCGCGCCCGCAGGAAATGGAACGCGACACCCGTTCGCAGTCCAGCGTGTTCGGCGCCAGTGGCGCCGGCTCGGCCGCCCTGGTCGATCCGCGTACCAATCCGAAGCAGACCAGCGGCGAAGGCGCCCTGCTGGCCCAGGCCGGTGCAGACGGTGCCAGCCCCGATATCCGCGCCATCATCGACCGGGAGAATCCGGGCGTGGTGGTCGGCAGCCCGACCTTCCTGGACAAGCTGATGTTCTGGAAGGACGAACAGAACCCGGAAGTGCTGCCCCCGCCCGGTGGCGCGCTGTCCACGACGCGCGAGACCGGCAAGTAAGTTTGGTCACCGTCACAGTTGATTGAGCCAATGCCCCGCCCAACCGGCGGGGCATTGTGATTTGTGGGTTCGGGCAACCCAAACATGTTGATGCGCGGCATCGCGCCCGCTTCCCAAGGGGCGCTGTCCGGCCTATGTTCCGGCCATGACCGACGCGAACACGACCCGACCCGCCGCCGCCACAGGCACGCCCCCCAGGCCCCCCGCCGGGGAGGAAGGGCGTTTCTTCGGTTATCGGGAAATTGACCCGACCGAAAAGGCATCCCTGGTCCAGGGCGTGTTCGGCAGTGTGGCCGGCAAATACGATCTGATGAACGACCTGATGTCGATGGGTGTCCACCGGTTGTGGAAGGACGCCTTCGTCGATCTGGTCCGCCCGCGCGATGGTGAGGCGCTGCTGGATGTGGCCGGCGGTACGGGCGACATCGCCTTTCGCCTGAAACGCCAAGCGCCGGGGGCCAATGTCACCGTCTGCGACCTGACCGAATCGATGGTGCGGGTGGGGCGCGACCGGGGTCTGGATGGCGGCATGCTGTCGGGCATCGACTGGACCGTGGGCAATGCCGAGGATCTGCCGTTCCCGTCGCGGTCCATGGATGCCTACACGATCGCCTTCGGCCTGCGCAATGTGACGCGTATCGACAAGGCCCTGGCCGAGGCGCGGCGCGTGCTGAAGCCCGGCGGGCGGTTCTTCTGTCTGGAATTCAGCCATGTCGTGATTCCCGTCCTGCGGGACATCTATGACGGCTATTCCTTCCACCTGCTGCCGCGCCTGGGCCAGTTGGTGGCGGGCGACAAGGACAGCTATCAGTATCTGGTGGAAAGCATCCGCCGCTTCCCCGAACAGCAGGCCTTGTGCCACCGGATTGAGGCGGCGGGCTTTACCGGCGCCAAGGCGCGCAACCTGTCGGGTGGGATCGCCTGTATTCATTCCGGCTGGCGCGTCTAAGGATGCTGCGCGCGCTTCGCAATCTGGGCCGCATGGTCAGCATCGGTCGCACGCTGGGCCGCCATGGGGCGTTGCCGGTCGATCTGTTCCGCGACAGTGCGCCGTTCCTGGCCTTCATCCTGTCGCTGGGCAACCGTAATAAGGCGCCGGGGCGACCCGGTCAGCGGCTGGCGGCAGCGTTGCAGGCGCTGGGCCCCAGCTTCATCAAGCTGGGTCAGGTCCTGTCTATCCGCGCCGATCTGGTGGGCGAGGATGTGGCCAATGATCTGGCCGAACTGCGCGACCGGCTGCCCGCCTTTTCCGGTGATGCCGCCCGCGCCATCATTGAGGCGGAGCTGGAGCGACCCATTACCGAGCTTTATGCCCGGTTCGATGATCAGGCGGTGGCGGCGGCCAGCATCGCGCAGGTGCATTTCGCCGAGACGCCCGACGGGCGGCTGGTCGCCGTCAAGGTGCTGCGCCCCGGCATCGAGCAGGCGTTTCAGCAGGATATCGACCTGCTGCTGTGGCTGGCCGACTGGGCGGTGCGGGTGCAGCCCAAACTGAAACGCCTGAAGCCCGTGGCGGTGGTGGAGACGTTTGCCCGCACCGTGGCCCTGGAAATGGACCTGCGGATGGAAGCGGCGGCGGCGTCAGAGCTGGCCGGGAATTTCACGGGCGATGCGACCTTCGGCGTGCCCAGCATCGATTGGGACCGCACGGCCAAGCGTGTGATGACGCAGGAACGCATCATCGGCTTTTCCATCGACAAGGTGGAGGAAATCCGGGCATCCGGCTTGCAGACCGATCAGTTGCTGGCCCATGCGGCGGATGCTTTTTTCAATCAGGTGTTCCGTGACGGCTTTTTCCATGCCGACATGCATCCTGGCAATATGTTCGTGACGCCGCAAGGACGGCTGGTCGCCGTGGATTTCGGCATCATGGGCCGCATCGACCGGCAGACGCGTCTGTATCTGGCCGATATGCTGATCGGGTTCTTGAACCGCGATTATGATCTGGTCGCCAAGGTGCATTTCGATGCCGGTTTCGTGCCGGCCAGCCAAGATCAGGAACTGTTCAAGCAGGCGGTCCGGTCCATCGGGGAGCCGCTGCATGGCCGGCCTTTGTCCGACATTTCCGTGGGCCGGCTGCTGGCCCAGCTTTTCGCGGTGACGGAGAAGTTCCAGATGGAGACGCAGCCGCAATTGCTGCTGCTGCAAAAAAGCATGCTGACGGCGGAAGGCATGGGCCGCGTCCTGAACCCGCATGTTAATATGTGGGACCTTTCCCGGCCCCTGATCGAACGCTGGATGATCGAGAACCGGGGGCCAGAGGCGCGGATCGCCGACCTTCTGTCTAATGTCGCCGGCATTGCCCGGCGTCTGCCGACCTTGGTTCGCGACCTGGAACGCACCGCCAATATGCTGGCTGAGGGTGGCGGTTTGCGCCTGCATCCCGATTCGGTTGCGGCCCTGGCGGCGGTGAGGGAGCGAGAAGGCCGGCGCTGGCGGCGGCTGGGCTGGGCGGCGCTGCTGCTGGCGGCGGTGGCGCTGGGCGTGGCGCTGTCGTAACGCGGATTACAGCTTCGCCTAATCCGCGTTACAGTCTCACCGGTGACGCATCGGGGTGTGGATCATGGGGCTTCCTCCAAACCTGTTCGGGCTGGCCGGGTGGAGTGGCAGTGGCAAGACCACGCTGATGGCGCGGTTGATCCCGGCTTTGGCCGCCCGGGGGTTGAGGGTCGCCACCATTAAACATGCCCACCACGCCTTCGATATCGATCAGCCGGGCAAGGACAGCTATGTCCACCGTATGGCGGGCGCGCAGGAGGTGCTGGTGGCATCGGCCAACCGTTGGGCCCTGATGCATGAGAACCGGGGCGGGCCAGAGCCAAGTCTGGCCAATCTGGTCGCCAAACTCTCCCCCGTCGATGTCATCCTGGTCGAAGGCTTCAAGCGCGACGCGCACCCCAAGCTGGAGGTGCATCGCCCGTCCAATGGCAAGCCGCCACTGTGGCCCGATGATCCACGTATCGTGGCGGTGGCCAGCGATGTGACACTGCCCGACTGCCCCCTGCCTGTGCTGGATCTGGGCGACGTGGAGGCGGTGGCCGACCTGATCCTGCGCACCATCGGGGTGGGGCATGGCGGATAGTGATTGTTTTGATACCGGATCAAAAATTCTGACCGTGGCGGAAGCGCTGACCCTGATCGCCGCGCAGTTTCATTCTGTTGCGGAGCCGGAACAATTGCCGTTGGCCGGGGCGTTGGGCCGGGTGTTGGCGGCGGATGTGGTCAGTGGGCTGGACCTGCCGCCCTTTGATAATGCCGCAATGGATGGCTATGCCGTGCGCGCCGACGACCTGGGTCGGGCGCTACCGGTGGCGGGTACGCTCTTTGCCGGCGGCACCCCCGTTGCCGCCCCACCGCCCGGCACGGCCATGCGCATCTTAACCGGCGCGTCGGTGCCCGGCGGCCTGGATGTCGTGGTGATGCAGGAGGAGGTGCGGGTCGAGGGTACCCTTGTCCACCTGCCCGCCGGCCTGTCTCCCGGCACCAATGTGCGGCGGCGGGGGGAGGATGTGAAGGCCGGGCAGGTGGCCTTGCCCGTAGGGCGGCGGCTGCGGCCACAGGATATCGGGCTGGCGGCGGCGCTGGGACTAGACACCCTGACAGTGTGCCGGCCCCTGCGGGTGGCGCTGTTTTCGACGGGGGATGAGGTGACGGCGCCGGGGCAGGCGCTGGCGCCCGGCGGCATTTACGATGCCAACCGGCCTTTGCTGTCGGCGCTGCTGTTGCACTTGGGCTGTACCGTCACCGACCTGGGCATTCTGGCCGATGATGAAGACGTGATCCGCGCAGCCTTGGCGGGTGCTGCCCCTGGCCATGACCTGATCCTCACCTCCGGCGGCGTGTCGGCCGGGGAGGCCGATCATGTGAAGGCGGCGGTGATGACGCTGGGCGGGCTGGACCTGTGGAAACTGGCCCTGAAACCCGGCAAGCCGCTGGCGCTGGGCCATGTCGGGCGCACGGCCTTTGCCGGGTTGCCTGGCAATCCTGTGGCCATGCTGGTCAGCTTTCTGGTCCTAGTCCGACCCTTGATCGACCTTCTGTCGGGGGCGGTGCCCACGCCCATACCGTTCTTGACCGCCCCCGCCGGCTTTGCGCATGCCAAGAAGGCAGGGCGGCGGGAATATCTGCGGGTCACCATCGGGCCGGACGGTGTGGCCCATGCCGACCCGGCGGAAGGAGCCGCCATGCTGGCCCGCCTGACCCGCGCCGATGCGCTGGCAGAACTGGGGGAAGAGGTGACGGCGGTGAAGCCAGGGGACCCGGTGCGGGTGTTGCCGTTGGGGATGTTGGGGGCTTGATAATAAATCCGCATTCGGATATGTTCCGACCATCGCTTCAATAGGAGCTTTGATGTCCGGGATTGTCGTCATCCGCTGACCCGCCGCCTGTGGCCGGTCAGTCTTCGCATAAGTCCATTCCCCGCCGCGCGTTTTGCCGGTGGTCGCGTATGGCTGCGTCAGCCCTTCTGCTGAACGGACGACGACATCCCCATCATGAATATCTCAAAGCCGGAGCAGCGGACGCTGCACGCGCTGGCCCAGGGTGGCCGCATCAACCTGATCCGGAACGAGGCCGATTATCGCGATGTGCAGGCCGTGGAATGCCTGACACGTGAAGGCTGGCTGCTGGTGGATTGCACCCTGCCGGTGTTCCGCAAGCTGAAGGCGCGCCGCCTGATCGCATCGCGAAACGGTGGGCCATATCGCATCACGCGCGACGGTCTGGCGGCGGTCAGGTCGCAACTGGATAACCGCTGAAATGAAAAGCCCCGGTGCCGTTTCCAGCACCGGGGCTTTTCTTGCCCGTCACATATTCGGGTAATTCGGACCCCCGCCGCCCTCCGGCACCGTCCAGGTAATGTTCTGGAGCGGGTCCTTGATGTCGCAGGTTTTGCAATGGACGCAGTTCTGCGCATTGATCACGAAGCGCGGATGCTGGCCGTTGTCGTCGCGCACCACCTCATACACACCGGCGGGGCAGTAGCGCTGGGCCGGCTCGTCGTAATTGGGGAGGTTATGCTCAATCGGGATCGACGGGTCCTTCAGCTTCAGGTGTGCCGGCTGGTTTTCCTCGTGGTTGGTGTTGGAGATGAACACCGAGGACAGCCGATCGAAGCTGATCACCCCATCGGGCTTGGGATACTTGATCTTCTTGGCCATGTTAGCCGGTGTCAGGCTTTCATGGTCAGCCTTGGTGTGGTGCAGGGTGTAGGGCAGGAACTTGCCCAGGCCCAGATCATGCGCCCACATCTGAATGCCGCCATGCAGATTGCCCAGCAGCAGCCCGGCCTTGAGGCCCGGCTTGACATTGCGGACCTTGAACAGGTCCTCATAGACCCAGCTATCCTTCCAGCTTGCCTCGTAGGCCGACAGCGTGTCGCCGCTGCCGATACCGGCGGCCAGCTTGTCAAAGGCGGCCTCGGCGGCCAGCATGCCGGTCTTCATGGCATTGTGGGTGCCCTTGATGCGGGGCACGTTGACGAAGCCGGCGGAGCAGCCGATCAGCGCGCCGCCGGGGAAGGTCAGCTTCGGCACCGACTGCAACCCGCCCTCATTGATGGCGCGCGCACCATAGGAGAGGCGCTTGCCGCCCTCCAGATACTTGCGCACGAACGGGTGCTGCTTGAAGCGCTGGAATTCCTCAAACGGCGACAGATGCGGGTTGGCGTAATCCAGGTTCACCACGAAGCCGATGGAAACCTGGTTGTCTTCCAGATGGTACATCCACGAACCGCCGGCCGTGCTGCTGTCCAGCGGCCAGCCCTGGGTGTGGATGACCAGACCCTGCTGATGCTTTTCGGGGTCGATCTGCCACAGTTCCTTGATGCCGATGCCGTATTTCTGCACGTCGCAGTCCGACCGCAGGTCGAACTTTTCCATCAGTTGCTTGGACAGGTTGCCGCGCACGCCTTCGGCAAAGAAGGTGTATTTGCCATGCAGTTCCATGCCGGGGGTGAAATTATGCGTCGGCTCCCCATCCTTGCCGATGCCCATATCGCCCGTGGCGACACCCTTCACACTGCCATCCTCATGGAACAAAACCTCGGCGGCGGCGAAGCCGGGATAGATTTCCACGCCCAGTTCTTCAGCCTGACCGGCCAGCCAGCGACAGAGATTGCCCAGGCTGATGGCGTAATTGCCATCATTATGCATCAAGGGCGGCAGCAGGAAGTTGGGCACGCGGATGCCGCCCTTGTCCGACAGGATATAGAACCGGTCGTCGGTGACGGGCGTGTTCAGCGGCGCGCCCTTTTCCTTCCAGTCCGGGATCAGCTCGTTCAGGGCGCGGGGGTCGATGACATTGCCCGACAGGATGTGGGCACCCACTTCCGAGCCCTTTTCCAGCACGCAGACACTGACCTCCTGGCCCTTTTCCGCCGCCAGCTGCTTCAGCCGGATCGCCGCAGACAGGCCCGAGGGGCCTGCGCCGACGATCACGACATCATATTCCATCGATTCGCGTTCCATACCCATCCCACCGCTTGTTTTCAGCGCGCCTTTCGACCGTTCGTGCCTTTTTTGCAGGCCCGTATAATCCAGTCGCCGCGCCGCTGCCGGCCCGTCCAGCGGGGCCGATCCTCTACGACGCTGTTAAGACAGCATAGGCCGGTGGTAGGGTCAAACCATGATTGGCGTCGTCGAATCCGTCTCCGCCCTGCGGTTCCTGCTGGATTGTGGGGTTGATGAGGTGATCGGGGAGGAGCCGACCGATTGGTCGGCCCTGTCACCGCGTCCGCGCACCCAAAGTGCCGTAGCGTCACCTGCACCCGTCCGGCCGGCAGCGGGGGGCGCAGCGCCCCAACCGGCCCCGCGACAAAATGTGCCGCCGCTCGCGGCGCGCCCCGCCGATCCCGGCCCATTGGGGGCGGCAGAGGCCGGGCAGTCGGCAAGGGTTGCGGCGTCTGCGGCGCAGAGCCTGGATGAGCTGAAGGAGGCGCTGGCCGCCTTTGAGGGCTGCGCCCTGAAGAAAACGGCCACCAATCTGGTCTTCGGGATGGGCAGCCGGCAGGCGCGGATCATGCTGATCGGCGAAGCGCCGGGGGAGAATGAGGACCGGCAGGGCCTGCCCTTTGTTGGGCCGGCGGGACAGTTGCTGGACCGCATGCTGGGGGCTATCGGGCTGGACCGGCATGCCGATGATCCGGCCAAGGCCGTCTATATCACCAACATGCTGCCCTGGCGCCCACCCGGCAACCGCAGCCCGACCGACAGCGAGATTGCTGCCTGCATGCCCTTCATGGTGCGGCATATCGAGTTGATGGCACCCGACATCCTGATCTTTGCCGGCGGCATTTCGGCCAAGGCCATGTTGAACCGGACGGAGGGCATCACCCGCCTGCGCGGTCGCTGGTTCGATTATGGCAGTGCCGGGCTGAAGAAATCAGTAGCCGCGATGCCGATGCTCCACCCCGCCTATCTGCTGCGCAATCCCGATGCCAAGCGGGAGGCGTGGAAGGATCTGCTGGCACTGAAGGTGCGGCTAGACGGTGGCACGTAGCATTCCGCGGTAAAGGCCGGGTTCCGATCCCTCAATGGGCACGGCACCCACGGCCTTCTGGTAGAATTCCACCGGACCCGCCCCGCCGATGACGGCATAGGCGTAACCATCGGCGGCCATGGCGCGCAGGCTGGCCAGAAGCAGCGCCTTGCCCAGGCCGGTCCCCCGCGCCTGTTCATCCACGCCCGTGGGGCCGAACAGGCCGCGCGCGGTCACGTCATGGCAGGCGAAACCCAGCAGGGTGCCGGCATCGTTATGGGCGATATGGATGCGGGTAGGGCAGGCGGACAGGGCCGCGCTGGCCTCCGCCCGCCAGCCCTCCCCAAATCGGGCCGCGATCCAGGGCAGGATCACCGCCGCCTCCGGTGCCAGGGCGCGGCGCAGAGTGATGCCGGGTGGCAAAGGCTCGGGACCCTGGGGCAGGGCGTAGAGCTTGACGAGCAGGTCCATGGGTTAACCCAACGCGTTGCGCAGATTGTCACAAGCCGCCGTCAGGGCTGCGCGGGCCGCATCGGGCGACAGGCCACGCAGCAGGACGAGCACCGCCGGTTTCAAGGCACCGTCGCAATCGGCAAGTGCCTTTGCCGCCCTATCGCTATCAGCCCCCGTGATCTGTCGCAGGATGTCCAGCGCGCGGGCCTGCAGCTTCACATTATTGACCTGCAGGTTGACCATCAGGTTCCCGTACACCCCGCCGAGGCGGACCATCAGGGCCGTGGAGAGCAGGTTCAGGAGCAGTTTCTGCGCCGTGCCGGCGGCCAGCCGGGTGGAACCGGCAATCACCTCCTCCCCGCTATCCACAAATAACGGGTGTTCGGCGGCCAGCAGCAGGGGGGAGCCGTCGTTGCTGGCAATGCCGATGGTCACGGCACCCGCTGCCCGTGCCACGTCCAGCGCGCCGACGGTGAACGCGCTGCGCCCGCTGGCCGAGACGCCGATGACAATGTCGCCGGGGCCGGGGGAGAGTGCCCGGACACGTTCGGCCCCGGCATCGCCCGCATCTTCCACCGCCCCATCGAACCCTTGCCGCAGATCGCCGATTCCGGCCAGGACCAGTTCCACCCGCGTCAGGGGGAAGCTGAAGGTGCCGGGCAGTTCCAGCCCGTCCAGGGCCGCCAGCACCGCCGATGATCCGGCGCCAACATAGATCAGGCGGCCGTCGGAGCCGATTCTCGCCGCAGCCTCATCCACGGCCCGGCCCAGGGCCGGTAGGGTGGCCATGCAGGCCGACACGGCCCGCGCTTGCCCGCCCCACAACGCCTCCAGAATGTCAGGCGTGGACCATTGATCCAGCCCCTGGAAGCGTTGGCCCACCCTCTCCGTCGCGGACATGTCCTGTCTCTGGTCTTGTTAGAATGACGTTGTGACCATACCAGATGAAGATTTGATCGCCAAGTATGGCTTGGGATATTGTCATCTGGTATTTATCTGGTATCGTACCTGTTAGCAATTGGATAGAGACCAAGAGAAGCCTTCATGACCTCTCCCCTGTTCCTGGGCATTGATGGTGGCGGCACGCGCTGCCGGGCGCGGCTGGCCGATGCGGGCGGGCGCACGCTGGGCGAGGGTGTGGGTGGGGCCGCCAATATCCGCCTGGGCCTGGATGTCGCCTGGAATGCGATTATGGAGGCCGTCGATGCCGCCCTGGCGCAGGCGGGGCTGGGGCGGGAGGTTCTGTCCACCACCTATATCGGTCTGGGTCTGGCCGGCATCACCAATGAGGCCGATCAGAAGCGGGTGGCGGGCAGCGCGCCGGTGACGTTCGCCGGCATCCTGTCCGACACGGATGCCTATACGGCCTGTCTGGGTGCCCATGCCGGCGCCGATGGCGGCATCTTGATTTCCGGGACGGGCAGTGCGGCGCAGATCATTGTGAACGGCGTGGGGCGCGGGATTGGCGGCTGGGGGTTTGAGGTGTCGGACCTGGGCTCCGGCGCGTCGATGGGGCGCGACGCGGTGAGGGCTGCCCTTCTGGGCCATGACGGCATGGGGCCGCACACGGATTTGACGCGGGCCGTAATGGCGGCGCTGGGCGGTGACCCGCCTTCGGTCGTGGCCTGGGTCGGCCCGGCCCGGCCGGGGGATTATGGCACCCTGGCCCCGTTGGTGCTGGATCATGCCCGCAAGGGTGATGTGTTGGCCGAACGGCTGGTACGGGAGCAGGCGGATCATCTGGTCATGCATATCCGCCGCCTGCTGGAACTGGGCGCGCCCGCCATTTGCCTGATGGGTGGGCTGGGGCCGGTGCTGCTGGACTGGATGCCGCCCTGGGTGCGCGGCGTGCTGACGGCACCCAAGGGCGATGCCATGGCGGGCGGGGTGCTGCTGGCCATGCGGGCGGGTGGTGCATGAGCGTGACCGAACCCTTGTTCGATGGGGCGGCATTGTCGGCGGACAGCCCCCTGCCGCTTTACATGCAACTGGCCCGGCATCTGAAACGGTTGATCAGCGACGGGACCTTGGCGGTCGAGGATGCGCTGCCCGCCGAACGCGATCTGGCCGAAGGGTTTGCGGTATCCCGCGTGACGGTGCGCAAGGCAGTGCAGGCGCTGGTCGATGAAGGCCTGCTGCATCAGCGCCCGCGCGCCGGCACGTTCGTGGCCAAGGCCCCGCATGTGGAACAGCCGCTGTCGGCCCTGACTGGCTTTTCCGAAGACATGCGGTCACGCGGGCTGGAGCCGTCATCGCGCTGGCTGTCACGCACGGTCGCCCCGGCCAGCCCGGAAGAGGCCATGGTGCTGGGTCTGGCCCTGGGGGAGAAGGTCAGCCGGTTGTGGCGTCTGCGTCTGGCCGATGAGGCGCCGATGGCCATTGAGCTGTCGGTGGTGCCGGCCCGCATCCTGCCCGACCCTCTGCTGGTCACCGGATCGCTGTATGATGTGCTGCGCGGGTTGGGATATCCGCCGCACCGCGCCTTGCAGCGCCTGTCCGCCGGCCTGCTGAACCCCGATCAGGCCGGCATCCTGCACGTGCCCGAAGGCACGCCGGCTTTGTTCATCGAACGCCGCAGCTTCCTTGAAAATGGCCGCCCGCTGGAATTCGTGCGCAGCCAGTACCGGGGCGATGCCTACGATTTCATTGTGGAGCTGAACCTGAACGCTCCGCCCAACCCGTGATGTTTTGAGACTGACCATGACCAAGCCCGACAGCACCAGCACCAAGATGGCCGTGGAAGCGGCGGAAAGTGCATCCGCCATTCGGCGCCAGATCGAGCGCTGTGGCCCCCTGTTCAGCGTTCTGGGGACGAAGCTGCGGGAACTGAACCCGTCGCTGGTGGTCACCTGCGCGCGCGGCAGTTCCGACCATGCCGCCACCTATGGCAAGTACCTGATCGAAACCCATCTGGGCCTGCCGGTCGCGTCGGTCGGTCCGTCGGTCGTGTCGCTTTACAATACCGACCTGAAGGTCGACGGCGCCCTGTTCGTGGCGGTATCGCAGAGCGGGCGCAGCCCCGACCTGCTGCGTCTGGCCGCCGCCGCCAAGAAGGGCGGGGCCTATGTCGTGGCCTTCGTGAATGACGAGACATCGCCGCTGGCAGAGGCCGCCGACCTGTTCATCCCGCTCTGCGCGGGGCCGGAAATCAGTGTGGCTGCCACCAAATCCTATCTGACGGCCTGCTTTGCCTTCCTGTCCATGGTGGCGGAATGGAAGGATGATGACGCTCTGCGCCGCACCGCGTCGCAGGCCCCGGCGGCCCTGTCGGCGGCAGCGGAACTGGATTGGACGCCGGCCCTGCTGAACCTCACGGACAAGACCGGCCTGTATGTTATCGGGCGCGGCGTGGGCACGGGCGCCATCATGGAAATGGCCCTGAAATGCAAGGAAACCTGCCGCCTGCATGCCGAGGCGTTCAGCGCGGCGGAGGTGATCCATGGGCCGCTGGCCCTGGTCGGTCCCGACTTCCCCGTGCTGGCCATCAACCAGAATGATGCGACGGCAGAGGCGACGCGCGCGGCCATTGCCCGCTGCGTCGAGCTCGGGGCACCGGTCTTCAGCAGCGATGACGGCGTGAAGGGCGTGATCCCGCTGCCATCGGTGCCCGCCCTGGCCCCGGAGCTGGCGCCGCTGGCGGCGGTGCAGAGCTTCTACATGGCCATCCACACGGTATCACAGCGCCGGGGGCTAAACCCCGACGTGCCCGCCAACCTGCGCAAGGTGACGGAGACGGTGTGATGACAGGCACCCTGCTGACCGGCGCGCGGGTCTTTACCGGCACACGCACCATCGATGCCGATCTCCTGATCCAGGGGGAACGGCTGGCGGCGGTTCTGCCACCCGGTTCCACGGCACCCGCCGGCGTGGCGGTGCGGCATCTGTCGTCCGACATGCTGCTGGCGCCCGGTTTCATCGATACACAGGTCAATGGCGGCGGCGGGGTGCTGTTCAACGATACACCGACGCGTGAGGCCGCCCTGGCCATTGCGCGTGCCCATCGCCGGTTCGGTACCACAGCCCTGTTGCCGACCTTCATCACCGACCGGGTGGAAGGGATGCAGGCGGCGGCCATGGCGGCGGCATCGGCCAGCGGTGTCATCGGGTCCGGTGTCATCGGCGTGCATCTGGAAGGCCCGTTCCTGACGCCGGAACGGCGCGGCGTCCACAATCTGGATCATGTGCGCCCGGCCAGCGAAGGGGACCTGGATTTCCTGGAAGGGCTGCCCGACCGGTTCGGTGCGCATGATGCCCGCGTGCTGCTGTCACTGGCACCCGACCGGGTGGCAGCAGCGGAGATCGCGCGGCTGGTGGCGGCGGGGGTGATCGTGGCTGGTGCGCATTCAGCCGCCAGCTTTGCCCAGACCATGGCGGCGGTCGATGCTGGCCTGACCGGATTTACCCACCTGTTCAACGCCATGCCGCCGCTGGCCAACCGGGAGCCGGGCATTGCAGGGGCTGCCCTGGCGGCGCGCGATACCGTCTGCGGTATCATTGCCGACGGGGTGCATGTGCATCCCGCCATGCTGCGTCTGGCGCTGGCGGCCAAGGGGCCGGGCGGGTTGATGCTGGTCACCGACGCGATGCCGCCGACGGGGACCGATGCGACCAGTTTCCAGCTATACGGCCAGACTATCCATCGCCGCGATGGGCGTCTGGTCACCGATGACGGCACGCTGGCTGGGGCCGATATCGACATGGCGCAGGCGGTGCGCAACGCCATCCGTCTGATGGGCGTGGATGTGGAGGAGGCGCTGCGCATGGCCTCGCTCTATCCCGCGCGTTTCCTGCATCTGGAGCACCGCTTGGGTCGCCTCCAGGCGGGATGGCAGGCGGATATCGTGCTGCTGGACAGTGATTTGACGGTTACCGGCACCTGGGTCGCCGGGCAGTGGCGGGATGCCGCCGATTAAATCAAAGACCACCAATCAGGGAGTAGGGGCATGTTGAAGCGTCGTTACACCGCCGAAGAGGTGGAACAGAAGCTGGCCTTGGCCGACGCGCTGCTGAATGAAGGCTACAAGATCGTGGATATCGCCCGCGAATTGGGCGTCACCCGTGTCACCTATTACCGCTGGCGCCAGGATCAGGCGGGCGAAAAGCCGGCCATGGTACGCCGCCTGGAACAGCTGGAGCGGGAGAATGCCGAGTTGCGCCGGCGTCTGGCCGACCTGCTGCGCGCAGGATACAGGGCGGACACGGCGGTGGCGGCGTAAAACCTATCCCCGCTCATGCAGTCCGGCGGCCCAATCGTCGCGCAGGATGGCGTAGAGGATGTGGTCGGCCCATTTGTCATTGATGCGCAGATAGGCCCGCGCATAGCCTTCCTTGGTGAAGCCGACCTTCTCCAGCACGCCGCTGCTGGCCTGGTTGGTGGGTAGGCACGCCGCTTCCACCCGGTGCAGGCCAAGCTGCCCGAAGGCGAAGGACAGCATCAGGCGTGCCGCCTCTGAGGTATAGCCGCGCCGGGCATAGGGGCGGCCCACCCAATAGCCCATGGACCCCATCTGCGCCACGCCGCGCCGGACATTAGTGAGGCCGATACCACCCACCACCAGTTCGCTGCGCTGTTCGAAGGTCAAGAAACTGTAGGTCTCATCATCGCGCCATTCGGCGGCCTGACGGCGCAGACGGCGGTTGAACGCCGTCTGGGTCAGGGCGTCGGGCGGCCAGGTCGGTTCCCATGGCACCAGGAACTCCCGGCTGGCTTCCCGGATTTCGGCCCATTGTTTCCAGTCGCGCGGCTGAGCGGGACGGATGAAGACATTGGGACCGTCAACGCGCAAGGGCGGGGGGCTTAATAGACCGTCAGGGATCAAACGGATCATCCTGTTCCTGGCCCCCCGGTTCGCGGTTTGTTGTTTGTCGGTACTTTAAGCGTGATCGCGTCAGGCCGCCAGACGGCTTGTCACGCTGTCCAGGCTTTCCAGACCGTCCAGCGGACCCAGGGCCGTCAAGGTCGGCTTGCTGCCGAACATGCGTTCCGCGCAGGCGGCGACGGCGGCCAGATCGACGGCATCCAGCTTTGCCACCGTTTCGGCGGGCGGGATGACGCGGCCATAGGTCAGCAGTTGCGAGCCCAGCTGTTCGGCGCGGTTGGTGGTGCTTTCCAGGCCCATCAACTGACTGGCTTTCAGCTGTGCCTTGGCACGGACTAGTTCATCGGTCGTCAGGGTGCCCGCCAGCTTGCGCACCTCCTCACAGATCACGGGGATCAGTTCGGCGGTGCTGTCGGAGCCGGTGCCGGCATAGATGCCGAACACGCCGCTGTCAGCCATGGACCAGTTGAAACTGTGGATCGAATAGACCAGCCCGCGCTTTTCCCGTACTTCCTGGAACAGGCGAGACGACATGCCGCCACCCAGCAGGGTGGACAGGACCATGGCGGCGTGCAGGTCGGGGCTATTGTTCGAAACCCCGTCAAAGCCCAGCAGTACATGCACCTGTTCCAGGTCACGCTCCTCCCGGAACTCACCCCCGTGATAGAGGGCCTGCTCGGCCCCCGTCACGTCACCCGCGGCTGGATAGGTGAAAAGCCGCGCGGCCAGTTCGACCACCTGTTCATGGGTGATATTGCCGGCGGCGGCCACCACCATGTTGGCAGGTACGTACCGACCCGTCACATAATCCACCATCGCCGCGCGCGGCAGGCTTTCCACCACGTCCGAGGTGCCCAGAACGGGGCGGCCCAGACGCTGTTTCGGGAAGGCGGTGGCCAGGAAATGGTCATAAACGATGTCGTCGGGCGTATCTTCGGCCTGACCGATTTCCTGCAAAATGACCTGGCGTTCCTTAGCCAGTTCCCCTTCGTCGAACAACGGATTCTGCACCATGTCGGCCAGGATGCCCAGGGCCAGACCCAGATCCTCCTTCAGGACCTTGGCGTAGTAGCAGGTCTGTTCGCGGCTGGTATAGGCGTTCAGATGGCCGCCGACATTTTCGATCTCTGCCGAAATGGCGAAGGCGTCGCGGGTCGGCGTGCCCTTGAACAGCATATGTTCAACCAGATGCGCCACCCCGTTGGCGGCCAGCGGTTCATGCCGGCTGCCAACGCCGAACCAGATGCCGACCGATACGGTCTCGACATGGGGCATGGCATCGGTGGCCACACGCAGGCCGTTGGGAAGGGTGGTAACGCGGGTGCCGGGGGCGGCGGGGAAGCTGTTGCTCACGTAATCTCTGTTCCGTTTCAGGCTTGCTGCTTTGCGACCCGGGCGCGGGCACGCACATAGTCCTTCAATATCTGGATATCGTTGGGAAGGATATCCAGTCGTTCGGGCCGTTCGTACAGGTCAGCCAGATGGCGCGGCAGGGGCGGGCGCACGCCGGTCGCCTTTTCCACGGCATCGGGGAACTTGGCGGGGTGGGCGGTACCCATGACGATCACGGGGATCGACCTGTCCAGTCCGGCATGGCGGGCGGCGGCCACACCCACGGCACTGTGCGGATCGACCAGATAGCCAGAGCCGGCATAGGCGTCGCGCATGACATCCAGGGTCTGTTCGGTATCGCAGCGGTAACCGGCAAACAGCTCCCGCACGCGCGCCAACTGCCCCTGGCTGACCTCAAACCGGCCCGTTTCGCGGAAACCGGCCATGCACTGGGCCACGGCGGCACCATCGCGGTCCATCAGATCGAACAGCAGGCGTTCGAAATTGCTGGAAACCTGGATATCCATCGACGGCGACAGGGTTGGCACCACGCCATCGGCCTTCATCTCGCCCGAGGCGAAGAAGCGGGCCAGGATATCATTCTCGTTCGTGCCGACGATCAGCTTTGCCACCGGCACGCCCATCTGGCGCGCGGCATAGGCGGCATAGACATTGCCGAAATTGCCGGTGGGCACGGCAAAGGCCACTTCACGGTCCGGCGCGCCCATGGCGACGGCAGCTGCCACGTAATAGACGATCTGGGCCATGATGCGGGCCCAGTTGATGGAATTGACCGCCGACAGGTTCAACGCATCGCGGAACGGCTGATCGTTGAACATCGCCTTCACGGCGTCCTGGCAATCGTCAAACGTGCCTTCCAAGGCGACGTTGTGCACATTGGACGACAGGACCGTCGTCATCTGCCGGCGCTGCACCTCCGAGGTGCGGTTATGCGGGTGCAAGATGACGATATCGACACGCTCACGGTCGCGGCAGGCCTCAATGGCCGCCGAGCCCGTATCGCCACTGGTGGCACCAACGATGGTGACGCGGCTGTCCTTCTTGGCCAGGAGATGGTCGAACAGTTGCCCCAGCAGCTGTAGCGCCACATCCTTGAAGGCCAGCGTGGGGCCGTGGAACAGCTCCATCATCCAGGCATTGCTGTCGATCTGGGTCAGCGGCACGACCGCCTTATGCTGAAACGTGCCATAGGCGGCGTTCACCAGCTTTGTGAAGTCCGCCCGGTCGATGGTGCCGCCCAGGAAGGGCAGCATGACCTCGACCGCCAGTTCCGCATAGGACAAGCCACGGAAACGGCGCAGATCATCCGGGGTCAGCTTCGGCCATGCCGCCGGGACGTAAAGGCCGCCGTCACGGGCCAGACCCGCCAGCAGGACATCGTCGAACGCCAGGGCGGGCGCCTGGCCGCGCGTGCTGATATAGGACACCTTTACCTCGACCCGATGCGGCAATCTTCAGGGCGCGTACCCTAGCCAGGGCAGCCACAGGCCGCAAGGGGACGGGGCCGATCGCGTTGTGTCATTGGCTCATGCCTGCCCCGACCGGGCGGGGCACCACCAAAAGCGGTAGGCGCACTCTATTCATCTTGTCGCAGCCCTGGGCTTAGGTGGTATCGGATCAACGGTTTCCTTCACGACCGCGAACGTTTATCTTAAATGCTTGATAGAGTCTGAACCCAACGGTTGCATATTTATTGCGCAGACAAAGAGGAGTGCGGGGGCGATGGGGTGGACGCAGGCCTTGATGATGGGGATGGTGATGGGCTTAGGTGCCTATCTCTTTACCTATCTTATGGGCCGCTATGCCGAAAGCTCCCTGCAGTCCGGTCATGACCTGAAGCGGATTGAGGAAGTCTTGCCGCGCCGGTCCCTGCTGGAGGCGAAGTTCGACCTGCGCCGCAGCGACCGCAAGGCGCGGCTGACCCAGTTGCAATCTGAACTGGCCGAACTGCGCCGCCGCCGCTTCCTTCAGGAAAAGGCTCTGGTTGATGCACGGCGGGAGGCGAATGCGCCCGTGCGCATCGTCGGGCCGGAGGGGCAGGCCCTGTTGAAGTTCCGGGCCTGGATGGTGAACCGGCAGGTGCAACAGGCCCTGACCGACCGCAAACGTCACCCGACCCTGGACATGGAATGGGCCAATCCACAGGTGATCGAGATCTGGGCCGATAACCTGTCTGATGCCAAGCGCGACGCGGGGCGCATCTTCCCCATGCCGCTGGGCTTTTCCCTGCTGAACATCACGCTGGAAAGTGCTGCACCCACGGCGGACGCCGCGGTGGCGGGCTGAGGACCTGTCATGACCGGTCCCATCATGCTGGTGGTGATGATCGTGGCGGTAGCCTTTGCCATGGCGCTGGAACAATCCATGCGCCGTGTCCGCGACACGCGTCGCCGCGTCACTCAACTGGTCAACAAGAAACAGCAGCAGGTGGAACGGTTGCGCGTGGCGGGCCGTGAAAGCCTGACCTTGGGCCGGGAGGTGCGCAACCAGCAGCGCAACGTCGATCACCTGATTGAGGAAATCAGCCAGGTGGAGGGGGAGTTGCTGCGTCTCGCCCACCCCGCCAACCGCACCTTCGTTCTGGATGAAAAGCGCGGGCCCGCCGATGCCGGCTGGCATGTCACGGTGGAGGCGCCGACCGTTTCCGTCGGCCGCCACGGCCCGCCCTGGGATGGGCAGCGCCGGTTCCGCGTCTGGGCGCCCGACGAACACGCCGCCCGCGCCAAGGTGGAAAAGCGGTATGGGGCCGAACAGGGCTATTCCATCATTGCCGTGTTCCCCGCCCCGCCGCCGGTCGCCAACCGGAATGGCGACCCGGCAATGGTATAGTTAGGTTGCCGCCTTCGCCTCCAGCACCGCTTGGCGCAGCAGGGCCAGCCGGTCATTGCCGAACACCATCTCGGTACCGTTGACGACAAAGCTGGGCACCCCGAAACAGCCGGCAGCCACGGCCGCCTCGACATAGCCATCCTGGATGCGGGCCGTCTCTGGATCGTCCAGCGTGGGCTGGAACAGGTGCGGTTCGATGCCCGCGGTGTCGTTGGCAATCTTGATGCACAGTGCGTCATCAGCCGGGCTGACCCCATCCACAAAGATGGCCTTCATCAGAGCGCGGGCAAAGACCTGCCCCGCGTCGAAGCGGCGGGCAGCCACGCAAGCCAGCGCCAGACGCGGCGGGTTGGGCATCACTACGTCCTTGTAGTCACGCAGCGGTACGCCATAGAGCTTGGCAAAGCGCGCCAGATCGGTGCGGCGGTATTCGGGCCGGAACTGTCCCGAATGCGGCACCGCCTGTTCTACATCATATCCGGCGGCCTTGATGATGGCGCGGGCCGACACGGGGTACCAGTCCACCCGGCAGCCCGTTTCGATCTGCAGCTTCATCATCTGCGTTCCGGCCAGATAGGCATAGGGGCTGGCGGGCGAGAAATAGAAATCGACGGTGACGGGACCGGGCATGGCGGCCTTCATTCCTGGGCTGGCTGGACGGGTGCGTGGCGGAAAGCCTTGCCAGCCTCGAGCCGCCCTTGCAAGGGGGATGCGAGCCGCCATCACAGCTTTGACCGGAAAAGGGGAATTGCCGGGTTGAAAATCCCGTATTGCCAGGGCCGGCCCCTTTGGGGCATTGTGCGCCCCCGCGCATGGTGGGGGCCTGTAGCTCAATGGTTAGAGCCGGCCGCTCATAACGGTCTGGTTGGGGGTTCAAGTCCCTCCGGGCCCACCAGATTGAAAGGCCGCCGGCATTTTGATGCCGGCGGCCTTTTGCTTTCTGCCGTGCTTTCGCACCTCTGATATGGTTCTGCATGCATTTTTGTATACAGGTGCGGAGTGGTTATACCCGCATCGCGAGCAGTTGCATGCTGCGGGGTTCTCAGCGCTTTTGGCTGATACATTGAGGGCAGTGCCTTCTCAGCCTGCGATCCGCGCACCGCGCCCCCACGTCCATACCGATTTTCCAACGCTTGTTACAAAAAAATTGCCCGAACAGACGATTTGGTCTTGCCGTCATGCATACACAGAACGTATAGAATTTATACACAACAAGCGATGGCGCCGGATGGATCAGGGGTTTCGCGGATAATTTCTCTTCCGCCCCCGATGTTTCGAGACCGGGTGCCGCACAGGACAGGGCCGGCCTTAACGGCCCTTCAAGGGGAGGTTCGAGATGTCTATGCGTGCGCAATTATCGTGGCGTCCGTCCTTGCTGGCCGTGGGTCTGGCGCTTCTTTCGGGTGCGCTGCCGGTAGGCGCGCAGGAGAAGAAGGCGGATGCCGGGCCCATGCTGGATGAGATCGTGGTGGTCAGCCAGAAGCGGGCGGGTGCCGTGGATGTGCAGGCCGTGTCGGTCGCCATAACGGCCTTCGACGCCAACGCCATCGAGAAGAGCTTCGCTACCGATCTGGTGGATGTGGGCCGCATGGCGCCGAACATCCAGCTCAACCAGTCGGGCACCTTTGGTGGCTTCTCCAACTTCTTCATCCGCGGTATCGGGTCGTCGAACACGATCCGCACCGTGGACCCGGCTGTCGGCACCTTTGTCGATGGCATCTATATCGGCTTCGGCCCCGCCTCCATGCAGGACACGTTCGACATCGCCTCGGTCGAGGTGCTGCGCGGGCCGCAGGGCACGCTGTTCGGCAAGAATGTGACAGGCGGCGCAGTATCGGTACTGTCCACCCGCCCGACCGGGGAACTGGGTGCCGATATCAAAGTCACCTATGGCAATTATGACCGCATGGACGTGTCGGCGGCGGTGCAGTTCCCCATCATCGAGGGTGAGTTGGCCGGCAAGATCGCGGCCATGTCGAAAAGCCGCGATGGCTATTTCAAGAACCTGACGACGGGCCGGACCAAGCCCGATGTCGACACCTCCATCCTCCGCCCGACTTTCCGCTGGACGCCCAATGAGGTGCTGACCGTCGATCTGATCGGCGAATATTACCGTGACAAGGGCGGGTCATCGGCGTCGCAGAACCGGGACAGCCGGGTCAATCCGCGCATGCTGTTGGTCAATGGCCAGCTGGTGGCCTCGCCCGCGACCGTGCAGCGCGTGTTCGGTTATACCCCGCCCACGGACAAGTATGACATCAACCATAATGACCAGGGCTATGTCGATACGAGTGCGGGCCATGGCATCATCGATGCCAGCCTGGATCTGGGCCATGGCATCGTCTCGCTGGTCACCGGCTATCGCGAGGTGAAGTTCAACTCCTCCACCGATTTTGACGGCTCACCCTATGTGGTGTTCGAATTCCCGGACAACCGGGAGCGTCAGCACCAATATTCGGGCGAGCTGCGTTATGCGTCGAACTTCTCCGATACGGTCGAGTTCACGGCGGGCCTCTATTACTTCACCCAGGAAATGTACATTGCCGAACGCCGCGCGGCCTATGCCAGCGGCCCGGCGACAGCCCCTGTCATTTCCCGTACCGTCGGCATCGCCAAGACGGATGACAGTTCCTACGCTGTCTTCGGTCAAGGATCGGTGAAGTTCACCGATCAACTGTCACTGATCCTGGGTGGCCGCTATACGGTGGAAAAGAAGGAGATCGAACTCTGCCCCTTCAACGCCGCCCTCTATACCAGCCTGAATTTTGAAGCCTGTCCTGTCACGCGCCTGAACGGCGACGACAAGTGGAACAGCTTCTCGCCCAAGATCGGCCTGGATTATAAGGTCGATGATGATGTGCTGCTCTATGCGTCCTGGACCAAGGGCTTCCGCTCCGGCTCCTTCAATGCCCGCGCGACCAATGCTGCCGTGCTGGGGCCGGTGGATCAGGAGACGGTGTCCTCCTATGAGGCGGGCATGAAGAGTGAGCTGATGGGGCGGCGTCTGCGCCTGAATACAGCGGCCTTCCTGTCGGATTACACCAATATCCAGCGCACCGTGTCCGATACCGTCATCGTCAATGGTCTGCCGACAGTGACACAGGTGCCGCGCAATGCGGCCTCTGCCACCATCTGGGGCCTGGAACTGGAAGGGTCGTTCCTGGTCACCGATGCCCTGACGCTGGATGCCTCGCTGGGCTACACCAATGCCGGTTATGACAGCTTCGCGAATATCGATACGAACCGGAACGGCGTGTATGAGCCGGCCATCGACGGGCCCATCGCCAAGGATCTGAAGTTCGAGCGCGTGCCGAAATGGCAATATGCCGTGTCGGCCAGCTATGAAGTGCCGGTGTCGGACACGTCCTCGCTGCGCTTCCGCACCTCCTATACCTGGGTGGATGATCAGTTCATCGATACGCTGAACAGCCCGTCCCTGGCGCTGGGTTCCTATGGCCTGTGGGATGCCTCGGTCAGCTATTCCCTGAATGACAGCTACACCGTCTCCCTGTTCGGGCGTAACCTGAACGATGCTGAATATTATGATTTCGGCTTTGACGGCGGCACACACCGCGCCGTCTGGGGTGGCACGCCGCGTACCTATGGCGTGGAATTGTCGGCGAAGTTCTGAGGCAACGTCCCGTAGGTCAGGTCGAGGCGTCAACCGAGCCCTGACAGATCAGGCATGAGGCTTGTCGCGTCAGGGCTCGCTCCGCTCGACCTGACCTACGGCCAAGAGGGAAAACCCATGGCAACGACCCTGACCCTGGAACAGCGTATCGCACGGCTGGAGGCGCGGGCCGAGATCAATGATCTGGTGGCCCGGTATGGTCTGACGGTCGATGACCGTGACCTGGAAGGCTTGGCCGACCTGTTCACCGAGGATGGGGCCTTCCGGTCCAAGGACGGGGTTCTGGATGCGCGCGGCCGGGCGGCGGTGATTGAGCAATATCGCGGGCGGTTCGCGGCGCTCGGTCCCTGCAACCACTTCACCCATGACAAGATCATCGCCTTTGACGATGCCGACCCGGACCGGGCCACGGGTATCGTCACCTCCCATGCCGAGGTTTGGCGCAATGGTCAGGCCATGCTGACGGCCCTGCGCTATCAGGATGAGTATCGGCGCGGGGGTGATGGCAAATGGCGCTTCGCCGACCGGCTTCTGACCTTCTTCTATTATCTGCCCGTGACGGAATATGCCGAGGCGCTGGGCGATCCGCTGCGCCAGCGTGCTTATGGCGACCGTCGCCCGGCCGATTTCCCGGAGGCGCTGCCGACTTGGCGGTTGTACCACCAGCAGGGGGGGAATGCCGACTGATGACCCATAGCCTGATGTCCGGCACCGATGCGCCCGAAACCAAGGCCGCAGCCCGGCCCGTGACGCGTGACGGGCTTTACGCCTGGTATGTCACGATCCTGCTGACGGTCGCCTATGCGGTTGCCTTCGTGGACCGGCAGATTCTGAATTTGCTGGTGGAGCCGATCAAGGGGCAGTTCACCCTGTCGGACACGCAGATCAGCCTGTTGCAGGGCCTGTCCTTCACATTGGCCTATGTGCTGATGGGGCCATTGTTCGGGCGTTGGACGGATATCGGCAATCGCCGCACCATCATCTGGACCGGGGTCACCATCTGGTCGGTGTTCACCATCTTCTGTGGCCTGTCCCAGACCTATTGGCAGCTGTTCGGGGCGCGCATGGGCGTGGGCGGGGCGGAGGCTTGCCTGATGCCGGCGGCATGGTCGCTGCTGTCCGATTATTTCAGCAAGGATAAGCTGCCGCGCGCCATGAGCATCTTTCTCATGGGGCCGTATCTGGGCGGCGGGCTGGCGCTGATCTTCGGTGGGCTGGTCATTCAGCAACTGGGCCATGTCGGGCCGGTGGATGCGGGTCCCTTCGGCCTTCTGGCGCCGTGGCATCTGGCCTTCATTGTGGTGGGTCTGCCAGGGCTGCTACTGGCGGCACTGATGCTGACGGTACGGGAACCGCCACGGGCCAAGGCCGCGGGCCGGGTGGAGCAGGAACGTTTTACCCTGTCCCAGATCTGGCGCTTTCTGGCCGACCGTCGGGCCTTTTATGGTGCCTTCTATGGTGGCATGTCGCTGCATGTCATCGCGCTTTATGCTTTCCCCGCCTGGATTCCCAGCTTCCTGATCCGCCATTATGGGGTGTCCATGGCCTCGGTCGGTCTGGAATATGGGGCCTCGGTGCTGATCGCCGGCTCCCTGGGCGTGTGGTGTGGGCCTTATGTGGCGAAGTTCCTGGCCGGGCGCGGCTATGTCGATGCGGCGTTCCGCACACCTGCCCTGACCACGCTGGGCGTGGTGCCGTTTGCTGTGCTGCTGCCCTTCTGCCCGACCTATGAGTTGGCGCTGGCGGCGGCGGTGGGGGTGACGTTCTTCTACACGCTGCCCATGGCAATGGCGGCGTCCTCCATCCAGATGGTGACGCCCAACCGCATGCGCGGGGTTGTTTCCTCCCTCTATGTCTTCACGGTTTCCATCGTGGGCCTCGGTCTGGCCCCCACCTTCATCGCGCTGATTACCGACCGGTTGTTCGGTGATCCGGGCATGGTGGGCTGGTCGCTGGCCCTGGTCTGTTCGGTTTCCAGCATTGGTGCGTCGATCCTGATGCTGCGCGGCCTGGGTGCCTTCCGGGCGGCCCTTGCCGAAGGGGAGAAGTCGAAGTGAAAGTTCTTGTCTTCGGCGCCACGGGCGACCAGGGCGAAGCGCAGCTGCGCCGCCTGATTGCCGCAGGCCACACGCCCATTGCCGTTGCGCGTGATCCGTCGAAGCTGGGTGTTGCCGGCGTGGACAGCGTGGCAGCGGATTATCGCGACCCCGACAGTCTGGCCCGCGCCCTGGACGGGGTGGACGCGCTGTTCATCACCATGCCGTCCACGTCGTTCCAGGCTGCCGACCCTTTGATCCGTGCCGTGGAGGCCATCGGAAAGGCCGCAGCGCGGCAGGGGCTGCGCATGGCGGTCTTCAACAGCTCCATGATCATTAAGGATGAGAAGCGGGGCTTTGCCGCCCATGATGCCCGCTGGGAGATGCGCGAAAGGCTGCGTGACAGTGGCGTCCCGACAGTCTCCATTCAGCCCGTGATCTATTTGGATAATCTGCTGCGGGCCTGGGCGCGGCAGCACATCCTGGAAGAGAACCGCATCTTCTATCCGCACCATCCCGACCTGGATGTCTGCTGGATCTGTCAGGATGATGTGTCGGACCTGATGATCGCGGCATTGGACCGGCCGTCCCTTGCCGGCCGCGCCTATAATGTCGGCGGGGTGGAGGGTATCCGGGGGCCGGATCTGGCCCGGCGGTTGGGTGCTGTGCTGGGCCGGCCTTTGCGGTTCGACCCGCGCCCGATCCCCGATTTCTGTGAGGCCATGGCCGGCGTGTTCAAGGATGTGACGACGCTTGATCGTGACCGCCTGACCGGTGAGCTGCGCCGCATCTATGAATGGTACAATTTCGGGGAGGAGAAACCCTTCTCCGTCGATATGGCGCCAATCCTGGCCGACCTTCCCGTGGCTCTGACGCGTCTGGAGGATTGGGCAGCGCGTCAGGATTGGCACATCTGAACCGCATCTTTCCTCCTCCGCCTCCCATGTTAATCTGGATAGCTAGGCAGTGGCGTCCAGACCGGCATAGAGTGCCGGCACCGGTGGGGAGGGGTGGTGATGATCCTGATTGTCGAGGATAGCGAGGAACAGCGCATCATCCTGTCGGCCATCATCGCCCATTCCAACCTGGGCCCTAGCCAGACCGTTGGAAGTGCCGAGGAAGCGTTGCAGGCGTTGGAGATTGACAGGATAGATGGGCCCGCACCCGATGTGCGCGCCATCCTGATGGATATCATGCTGCCCGGCATGGACGGGATCAGTGCGGCTGCCCGGATCAAGGCCAATCCGCGTCTGGCGCCGATCCCCCTGATCGTCATATCGGCGCTGGAGGAAAGTGAAAGCCTGGCCGCCGCGTTTGCCGCCGGTGCCGCCGATTACATTGTGAAGCCGGTGCAGCCGGTGGCGTTGGCCGCACGGCTGCGCACCACACTGCGCCCGCCGGCTGGGGCGCGGCTGAAATCGGTGGATTGCCGGCAGGCGCTGGACGGGATTTTCGTGTCCGGCGTGCGCCTGGATGTCTCCATCGCCGACTGGCCGGAACTGAAGCTGGAATTGGGCCAGCATGGCGCCGACGAGATCCGGGAAAAGCTGATCGAGGCCTTTTCATCCGTGCATGAACGGGCCGACAAATGGGTCTGCCGGGCGGGGGAGGGCGGTTTCTCCCTGCTGGTGGCGGGGGAGGAGAATGGCGGCGGCCTGTTGCAGCTGGCCGAGGAAATCGCCTGCGACATGCCCTGGCCAGAAGTGCGCGTCACCCTTTGCCCGGTGGGGGCGGCATGAGCCCGGACGATATCGGCAAGACCGTCGCGGCCCTGGTTTCCCGCCTGCCCACGGGGGCGGCTCGCCTGCTTTATGGTGAACTGGCCGGCGCGGGAGAGGCGAATGCCAAGATTGCCGTTGTCCGCCGCGCCCTGGTGGAGCGGATCAACGCCTCGCGGCAGCAGCATGGACGCCGGCTGTTCACGCAGCTGTTCGAACCGTTCATCACGGCGGACATGGAAATGCTGCGCCCCGGCCATTCCGGCATCGGCGTGCTGCACACCGTCGATATCGGTGCCGTCTGGACCCAGGCGGCGGCGGGTCCGCTGGTCAAGCTGGCGGCGGAGATCGAGGCGAAACTGCCGTCGCTGGTGGCCGAACGGCCACTGGATCTGGTGCTGTCTCTGCCCGAAATTCAGGGACTGCAGGAGCAGGCCCGGCGTGGGGTGCTGGAATGGCTGACCGGTGATGCGGCCCGGCTGCACAAGGTTTTGATTGCGCTTAACAACTGGCGGACCGCGGAGCTGCGCCGGATGGGGGCGGATTTCACACCGCGTTCCCTGACGACGGAAGATTTGATCACGATCCGCGGCGCCCTGATCCATGGCGCCTCTCTGCGGCCCATCGCGCAGGCAGTGCTGGCCGATAGCGGGTCGGCGGAAACCATGGTGGAACTGGCCGGCAGCTTCGCCCTGCACCCGATCCAGTCACTGACGACGCCCGAAGCGCGTATGGCAGCCTATCTGGTGCCGCTGTCGCTGCTGCACCGGCGGCGCGCCTACCGGTCAGTTGTGCCGTTCCTGCTGGATGGGTCGCCCACGGTGCAGGCCCGCATTCTGGAGGCCATGGATAGCCATTTCGCCCGCATCTGCGCCCGGATCGGCAAGGAGGCGGGGATGCTGGCCGGGGCTGGACAGCCTATCAAGGGGCCGCTGGCCGCCACCACCCTGCGCCGACTGGTGTTGGGGGAGGAGTTGGGCCATCTGGACGCCATCCTCAGCATCTATGAAGAGTTTGAGATTCTGGACGATCCGCGCCTGGGTGCCCAGGCGCGCGATTATATGGACCAGATGGTGAAGGCAGTGGAGCGCACGCTGTACCCCGCCCTGATCGACCGTTGTATCGCGGCGGGCCGTGCGGTTGAACGCGCGCTGCCCGATCAGGATGCACTGGAATGGGCGCTGGGCCTGTGCGTGCGCTGGCGTACCGTCATTGGCCGTGTCATGCATTGGGGAACGGGTCACAGCAATTTCAAGGAACAGGTTCTGGAACTGGCCAAGGCCGGTTTCCAATCGGCCCTGTCTGACCCGCGCGCCCTGTCCCCGTCCGACCGTCTGGGTCAGGCGGTGCGGATGCTGCAAATCTCCAAACCGCTGGGCGGCGGGGCAGAAGGTTGGATCACCCTGCTTGACAAGGGCTTGGTCCGAACCGTCAGCGACCGGTTGCGGCACGAGGACCCCCTGCGCGATGGTGAGCGCGATCTGGCTGCCGCTCTGATGGTGCTGGTGCGTGACGAACTGCGCCGTACACGCCATTGGCGGGATACGGGACTGGTCGCGCTTGACGAGCTGGCGCTGGCGGCGGGACTTTGAGGGGTAGCTTAACTACGCCTTTCGGCAGAGTTGCCTAAAGCCTGAATCGATCCAGCTCAGATTGTATTGGATTTTACCTATTCTTCTGGATACGCGGCCCCCTGTGGTCAGCGTAGCCATCATCCCTTAGTTATGATGACACGTTGATAGTTCATTTTATTCCTTCCTGTTCAAAAGGTTAGTGCCTATCCGAAAGGCTCGGGTTTCTTCACCTTTCCCGCCGCTTCCCCCCATCGACCAAGGTTTCCCCGCATGTCCCAGACGATCATCCCCGTCATCCTGTCCGGTGGCAGCGGTACGCGGCTGTGGCCGCTGTCGCGTGAACAATATCCCAAGCAGTTCCTGCCGCTGGCCGGCAGCCGCAGCCTGTTGCAGCAGACGGTGGAACGCTGTCTGGCCGCCGGTCTGGGCACGCCGATCCTGGTGGGGGCGGAGGCGCATCGTTTCGTGCTGGCCGAGCAGTTCCGCGATATGGGCGTCACCCCGCGCGCCCTGGTCCTTGAACCCGCCGCGCGTAACACGGCACCCGCCATTGCTGCGGCCACGCTTCTGGCGCGGGAGATTGACCCGGATGCGCTGCTGCTGGTCCTGCCCGCCGATCATGTGATCCGGGATGGTGCGGCCTGGGCAACGGCGGTCGGGGTTGCGGCCAAGGCGGCGGCACAGGGTCATCTGGTGACCTTCGGCATCAAGGCGGAAACGCCGGAGACGGGGTTCGGCTGGATCCGCCCCGGCGTGGTGCTGGACGGGATCGAGGGTGCCTTCAAGGTGGACCGTTTCGTTGAGAAACCCGCCTTGCCCAAGGCAGAGGAATTGCTGCGCGAGGGTTGTTCCTGGAACAGCGGCATGTTCCTGTTCGCGGCATCGGCCATGCTGGAGGAATTGACGCGGTTTGAGCCGGCCTTGCTGTCGGCGGTGGCCGCGTCGGTCGCGGGCCGGGCCAGCGATCTGGATTTCGTGCGTCTGGCGGCGGACGCCTTCAAATCCGCCCCGTCGGTCAGCATTGATGATGCCGTCTTTGCCCGCACGGGACGTGCGGCCACCGTTCCCTGTTCCATCGGCTGGTCCGATGTCGGGTCCTGGTCGGCGCTGCATGAGGTGGTGGAGAAGGACGGGGACGGCAATGCCACGCGCGGCGACGTCATCCTGCGCAATTGCCAGGGCTCCTACGTTCGCACCGACGGGGTGCTGACGGCGGTCCTGGGCCTGTCGGATGTCGTGGTGGTGGCCACCTCCGACGCTATTCTGGTGGCGCACAAGGATGCGGTGCAGGATGTGAAAGGTGTCGTTCAGAAGCTGAAGGCCGACAGCCGCAAGGAGGCCGAAAGCCGCCCCCGCGTCTATCGTCCCTGGGGCTATTATCAGTCGGTGCATGCCGGCGACCGATTCCAGGTCAAGCGCATTACGGTCAAGCCCGGCCACAAGCTTTCGCTGCAAAAGCATTTCCACCGCGCCGAACATTGGATCGTGGTCAATGGAACCGCCCTGGTCACCCGCGACGGGGAAGAGATACTGGTCCGCGAGAACGAGTCCATTTACCTGCCGCTGGGTGCCGTTCACCGGCTGGAAAATCCCGGCAAGGTGCCCCTTAACCTGATCGAGGTGCAGTCGGGTTCGTACCTGGGCGAGGATGATATCGTGCGCCTGGAGGATACGTATGGGCGGGCGTGAAGAACCTCCGGGGTCACCGCCTGAAGTGCCGCTTCATCACCGCTTCCGCCGGCTTGCCCTGCAAGGTGAAGTCGGTGTCCTGCGGGCCGCCGGCGTCGGGATCGCTGAACCAGCGCCAGAGCAGGACATCGCGCAGCCCTTGGCGGTTAAGGGCGGTCAGCCAGTGATCCAGCACGCGGGCCTGCACATCTGCATCGGGATGGGCGTCGCGTTCTTCCGGGCTTTCCCAGGGTTTGGCCTGTCCGCCAGCGGCGCTGCGCAGGCCCAGTTCGCCAATCCAGAGCGGGCCTTGTCCGGCCAGCGCCGCCGCCAGCGCCTCAATCCGGCCCACCAGACCGGCATCATCATCGCCAAGCGGTGGGTAGAGGCTGATGGAGGGGATGTCCAGCAGGATACGGAAGGGCAGGCGGTCCAGCTCCCCGTCCCAATGAGCGACATAGGTCACGGTACCCCGGAACCGGCCCCGCACATCGGCGATGATGGCGGTCCAGGCGGGATCGTCACTGACGCCGCGCAGTTCGGTGCCCAAGGCCAGCGCATCGGCCCCTTCCTCCTGCGCCAGACCGGCAAGGTCGAGAAGCAGCGCGCGGTAACGGCGCAGCCATTCCGCCTGATCGGCAGCGTCGCTGAATTCGATCGCCCCGGCCCAGGTCTGTGGTACCCAGACATGGGGCTTCACCAGGACCTTCAGGCCCAGGCCCCTGGCCTGACGAATGCCGGCGCGCAATTGGTCCAGGCTGACGGCGTCGCCCAGCACGATGTGCGGGTCGTTGGGACCCGACTGCCAGAGGAACGGGATCAGGGCAACGGCATTGCCGCCCAGGTCGCGCAGATGCCGCAGGGAGCGTTCGCAGGCGGGAGAACCCAGTGGCGCGTCGGGCGTTGCGATCAGGTTCGCACCCCGCCAGGGCGGAGAGCCTGCACCAATGCACGCCGCTGGCAGCAGGCCCAGCCCCGCCAGACCCGCCCCGAGTTTCAGAATGCCACGCCGCGAGGCGTATCGTTCCCGCCGCAATCCGCAACCCTCCGCCCTTTCACCGCCGGACGCCATCGGGCACCGGCCACGGCCCCCTGTCAATGGTAAGCCCCATGCGCCACGCCCTGATCGCCGCCCTGTTCACCGCAACCGCCCTGGTCGCCCCGGCCCTGGCTGCCGATCCGGCAAAGCCGGGGACCCGCAGCGTCACGCTGCGTGACCTGGGCTATCCGGATGGGGTCACCCTGTCCGGCATCTCCGCCCGACAGGATATCTTCTTCCCCTTGCCGGCCTGGGTGCCGACCGATAATCTCCAGCTTGATATGAAGCTGGATACGGCCTTGGCCGAGGGGCAGCGCGCATCGGTGCAATTGCTGCTGGATGATCAGCCGCGCTGGGCCGGGGCCTTGAAGCCCGGCACCCATGCGCAGTCGGTTGCGGCCAGCCTGAAGCGGACCGATCTGCGGCAAGGTTTCACCAAGGCCACCATCGCCTGGGGCGCGCAATGGACCGATAATCGCTGCGTCGATCAGCGGCTGCCCGGCGGTTTCGTCACCCTGTCGCCCGACAGCGCCGTGACCTACAGCATTGACCCGGCAAAGATCGACAGCGTGCGGGCCGCGTGGTCGGCGCTGGGGCCGCGCGTGCATCTGCTGCTGCCGGCGGGCGATCTGACGGTGACACAGTTCCAGGCGGCGGTGAAGCTGGCGGGTGACCTGCAACGGCAGGGCCGCATCGTCACCTTTGACCGGTTGCCGACACCGGGCGTCATCTCCACCCTTTCCGTACCGCCCGCGACGACCGGCAGCATCGTCATTGCGACCAAGGCCGAGGTGGAGGCGCTGGGCGCCGCTATCCGCGCGCTGCCGGGCAAGGACAAGCTGTGGAGCCTGCGTGATGGCGGGGCCGGTGCCGACATCGCCCTGCTGCCCATGGCCGAGGGCATGGCGCTGGCCCTGCTGGACGGGATCGACGGCGAGAAGGTGCGGGTCCTGACCGATGGCTGGTCGCCGTTGGCGGATACCAGCGCCAATACCATTAACGCCGCCAAGCCGCAGCCCGCCAGCCTCATCGGCAATGACGGCATTCCCTTTGCCGTGCTGGGCCTGGGGCAGGGCGTCCAGGAACTGGTGGATCGGGCGGAATGGCCGCTGCGTCTGGATTATGCCCAAGTGCCGCAGGGACAGCGCCCGGCCGCCCTGGAGATTGAGCTGGCGCCCGGCAGCACCATGGGCGACAAGCCGCAATTGCTGCATGTCTTCGTCAATAACACCCTGCTGCGCAGCGTTTCCCTGCCTGATGGCGGCAAGGTGCAGCGCATTTCGGTGCCGCTGCCCGATGGTCTGCTGGGCCGGTCCAATGCTATCCGTATCGTGTTGCAGCGGCAGGCATCGGGCGGGGATTGCCGCGAGGCACCGCTGGCCAGCCCGGCGCAGATTCTGCCAGGCAGCCGCGTCACCCTGACCCCCGACAGCACCAAGCCCGCCGATTTCTATGCCCTGTCGCCTGCCATGGCCAAGGGGGCGACCCTGGTGGTGACGCCGGATCACTTGAAGGATGTGGCGGCGGTGAACCTTGCTGCCCGCATCGTGGCCGATCTGGTGCCGGCGCAGGCGCCCCTGTCGGTGATCGTGGGCGATGGCAAGGCAAAGCCCGCCACGCCCTTCATTCAGCTGCCCGGTGCCAGCCTGCCCGGTAAGCCCGACCTGCCGGTCCGCCTGGATGGCGGGGCCGTCTCGGTCAAGGACCGGTCGGGGCAGGCCCTGCTGGATGTCACGGGCACCCATGGTCTGATGACGGCGCAACTGGCCAGTCTGGACGGTACGCCGGGGCTGGCGCTGGCGACCAGTGATGGTCGTATTTCGCCCCTGATGCCACGTCTGGCGTTCGATAAGGGCAATGTCGCCTTCGCCGACGACACAGGCCTGTTGATGGCCTTTGATACGGTTCGCGACCGGGCCGTGCGGGTCGTGGTGGCCGATGATGCCGGCTGGGCCGATTGGCTGGACCGGTTCCGCATCGTGCTGGTGCTGGGTGCCTGGGGTCTGTTAACCCTGGTCGGTGTCGGTTCGCTTCGCCGCTGGTATCGCAACCGTGCGCCGAAGGCTTGATCCGGCATGGCCCCCATTCCACCCCCTGCCGCCCCCACCAGCGGCGATATTGTCCCGCCCATTGGCGAGCTTTTGCTGGCCAAGGGGTTGATGACGGTCGCGCAGGTGGAACGGGCGCTGGAACTGCAACGGCAATGGAAAGTGCCGTTCGGTGACGTCGTCATTTCCCAGGGCATGGTGAAGGCGCGCGAATTCTATCGCACGCTGGCCGACCGCTTCCGCCTGCCCTTCATCGACATGATGGCCGAACGGCCGGAGGACGGGCTGGCGGACAAAAGCCGGGTGGATGAATATAGCCGCCTGCTGCTGCTGCCCTGGAAGAAGGAAGGCGATGTCGTCACGGTCGCGACTGCCGATCCGGGGCCGAAGGCCATGCTGTTCGCACGCCAGACCTATGGTCCCAAAACCCGGATGGTGGTGACGTCGAAATTCGACATCGTCTGGACGTTGCAGCGCCTGTTTGAGGATGAGTTCAACCATCTGGCCGTCCATGCCCTGGCCGACATGGACCCGACCAGTTCGGCCCGGACCGTGGTGACGCCGGGCCAGACCCTGTTCCTTTACGGGCTGCTGTCGGTCTTCCTGCTGGGGCTGGCCTTCGCACCCATCGGTACGCTGATCACGGCCAATATTATCATGGCCCTGTTTTATCTTGGTAATTTCTTCCTGAAGACTATCCTGGTCTGGTTCGGGTCGGATGCCAAACAGGTGGACCGCAAGGTGACGGACGCGGAGGTTGCGGCCCTGCATGATGATGACCTGCCGACCTTCACTGTCCTGGTGCCCATGTATAAGGAGCCGGAGGTGCTGCCCATCCTGGCGGCGGCGCTGCGCCGGTTGGACTATCCCATCGCCAAGCTGGATATCAAGCTGGTGCTGGAAGCCGGCGACCATGAGACGATCAATGCCGCCAAGGCCCTGGGCCTGGAGGGCATTTTCGAAATCATCCGCGTGCCGCCGACCAAGCCGCAGACCAAGCCCAAGGCCTGCAATTATGCCCTGCGCTTTGCCCGTGGCGAATATCTGGTGATCTTCGATGCGGAGGATCAGCCGGAGCCGGATCAGTTGAAGAAGGTCGTGGTGGCCTTCCGCAAGGCCCCGGAAAACACGGCCTGCATCCAGTGCCGCCTGAACTATTTCAATGCCAATGAAAACTGGCTGACGCGGATGTTCACGCTGGATTACTCGCTCTGGTTTGACTTCATGCTGGGTGGGCTGGAACGGCTGAATATTCCGATCCCGTTGGGCGGCACCTCGAACCATTTCCGCATGGATGTGCTGACCAAGCTCCACGCCTGGGACCCGTTCAACGTGACGGAGGATGCCGATCTGGGCGTGCGCCTGACACAGAAGGGCTATCGCGTCGGTGTCGTGAACTCGACCACGTTTGAAGAGGCCAATGTCTCCATCCCCAACTGGGTGCGGCAGCGGTCACGCTGGATCAAGGGCTATATGCAGACCTATCTGGTGCATATGCGCGACCCGATCCACCTGTACAAATCGGTGGGGGCCGGTGGCTTCTGGGGGTTCCAGTTCTTCATCGGCGGCACCATGCTGTCGGGCCTGCTGAACCCGATCTTCTGGGGTTTCTATCTTATCTGGCTGCTGATCGGTGGCACCTGGCTGGACCCGCTGTTCCCGACGGCCCTGCTGTATCTGTCGCTGTTCAACCTGCTGGCGGGCAATGGCTTGTTCACCTACATCTCCATCATCGCGCCGGTGAAGCGCGGCTGGACCAATCTGGCGCCCTGGGGCCTGACGGTTATCGGTTACTGGGCGCTGATGTCGGTGGCGGCCTATAAGGCACTGTGGCAGCTGGTGAAGAACCCGTTCTATTGGGAGAAAACGCAGCACGGCCTGTCACAGACCACCAAGCAGGAAGTGGCCAAGGCGCTGGCCAGCATGGGGCAGTCATCATGAGCATGACCGCTATCGCTACCACTACCCGCAACTTTGTCCCAGCCCATCTTGATCAACGGGGAAGCCGGCCTGTGCCGCGCTGGCTGCTCCCGGTTTCGCTGGCCCTTCTGCTGCCGCTGATCGGGTTCGTGGCGTCCTGGCCGATGCAGGAAGGCTGGCTGGGTCCGGCCATGGCCGACCGCTGGACCCGCGCCCTGCTGGCAACCTCCGATGTCGGGGCCTTCCGTGACTTGACGGGCACGGCCTATCCGGTCCTGCCATTGACCTTTGACATGGGCGTCGCCCTGATCCCCGGCCTTGATGGCGTGCCGGCACCGCTGGTGGTCAATGTCCTGATACTGTCCATCGCGGCGGCCCTGTGGGTGCGTATGCTGGTGGCGGGCGGGCACAGGGTTGTGCCGTCGTTGGTGACGGCGGGGTTGCTGGCCTGCACGCCGTCGCTGGCGTTGAATGTGGCGGCGGGCGGGGCGGCACCGCTGGGCGTGCTAGCCTTTACCATCGCCGTCTCCTCCTCCTTGCGGCTGGCGCGGCGGGGAGAGGTCAATGCCATGATCGCGCTAGGCGTGTCGCTGGCCTGTCTGGCGCTGTCCGATGCGGCGGGCGCCTATATCGTGCTGGCCGCCGTTCCCTTCATCGCCCTGATGCTGCCAGCGCGCATGGTGGCGACATCGGCGTCGGGCAGTTTGCTGGTGGTCATGTTCCCGCTGATGTTCGCCTCCATGGCCCTGTTCTATGCGAACTGGGTTTTTGGCGGCTCCCCCCTGGCCTTCGCGGCGGGGGTGGATGCGGCCATCCATGGTTCGGCAGCGCATGTGGGGGACAGTTCCTGGCTGATGGGACCGGGCGGGACCATGGGCATGTCGGTCCTGGTGGGTCTTGCCCTGATCCTAGCCAACGCACCGTTGCTGCCGGTTGGCATGCTGTTGGGCGATAGCGGGGCGCGGCGCGTGCTGCTGCTGTTGACCGGTATTCTGCTGACGGCCTTGGTGTTGACCTCTGCTACCTGGTTCCTGGGTGATCCGGGGCGGTTGCTGGCCTATCTGGCACCGGTATCGGTGCTGGCGGCAGCGGTAACGGGGCGCAACCGTCTGCGCGCCGGCGTGATGCCGCTGCTGGCGGCGGCAGGGCTGCTGGCCGGCTGGTGGGCGCAAGGGCAGGTGGGTGATGCCGACACCGCCGGCTGGCGTCAGGCCGTGCTGGGTGCGGGGCAGGTGGAGGGGGATACGCGCGGCGAACTGGCGCTGGGCCGTTTCCTGCGCGACCTGGACGACGTCGCTATCGATGGCTTGACCGCAGGGGCAGTGGTGCCGGGCCGCGGCCGTGCGGCGGGGCTGGTTCTGCCCAGCAATGATCGGCTGAAGGCCGATCTGATCGTCCGCCAGCTGCGCACAACCTATGTCGCGTTGCGCGACCCCGTCAGTCCGGCTGGCACCCGTGACCGGATCGCACAGGCGTTGCCAGATTTATGGCATGATGCGGGAACAGGGGCGGTTTTGATATATGACCGGGGGGACTGGCGTGTCTGGCGTCTGCCAGCCGACAGCGGGAAAAGGGGTGAATGACATGATCCTGATTGTTGAGGATCTGGAAGAGGTCCGCGAATTGCTGTCGGCCCAGCTGACCGCCTGCGGCTATGGCCCCATCATCAAGGCGGGCAGTGCGGAGGAAGCGCTGGCGGCGCTGGATGTCGAACGCACCGATGGGGAGGAATGCCCTATTGATATCGTGCTGATGGACATCATGCTGCCCGTCATGGACGGGATCACGGCCACCTGTCTGATCAAGGAAAATCCCCGCTTGGCCGATGTGCCTGTGATCATGGTTTCCTCGCTGGAGGATGAGGAGACCTTGAACCAGGCCTTCATCGCCGGCGCCTTTGATTATGTCGTGAAGCCGGCGACGCTGGTGGCTCTGCGTGCCCGCGTGCAGTCGGCTCTGCGCTGGCGCACCGAAGCACGCCGCCGACGGGCACGGGAAGGCGAACTGGCGGAACTGACCGCCGACCGCCGCCAAACGCCCGCCGCCGATCCGCGTGGAGTGACGGGCCTGGGCTGGCCAGGACCCGCTCAATGCGGACAGATGCTGGCGGAACGGGCCCAGCGCAGCCATCCCGGTGCCGTCCTTTACGCCGCCATCGATGATTTCGGTCGTCTGGAAGAGGTGGATGGCGCCGATCCGGCGGCGGCCCTTACCCGCCGTGTCATGGAACTGGCGGCGGGCTTGCCGGGACGCATCGGCGATGTGCTGACCATGGCCGGTGACGGGCGGCTGGCCGTGCTGTTTGAGAATAATGACGCGGCTGCCGCACGGGATATCGCCGAACGGCTGGTCGATCTGGTGGCCCGTGCCCGCATTCCGCATCCCCGTTCCAACGCCGGCCCGCATGTCAGCCTGTCTGCCGGCTTCGCCACAGGGGTGGAGGCGGCCAGTCTGGCGCGCCGCGCCTTGGACCAGGCCCGCGCTCATGGTGGGGCCCGCATCATCGACGGCGCCAGCCTGCCGCCGGAGGACAATTGACCCATGTTTCTGCGCAAATGCCTGACCCTCTTGTCTCTGCCGCTGCTTGTGTCCGCTATGCCCGCCTTTGCCGGGGCCTGGCCGCAGGCGGCGGGAACCATGGAGGTCATCGCCGGTGCCACCTACTCGGAATCCGACAGCGGCTTTGACGGTCGCGTCGGCGGCACCGACCCGAAATTCCGTAAGCTGGAGGTGGCGCCGCTGATTTCCTGGGGGGTGGGTAGCGACACCACAATCAGCTTCCAGCCTTCCTGGCAGCGGCTGAAGGCCGACAATGCGGCCGGGGGCAGCGACAAGGGATCGGGTCTGGCCGACGCGGAATTCGCGGTTCGCCGCACCATATGGCAAGACGGTACCGACATCGTCGCGCTGCAGCCGCTGCTCCGCGTGCCGCTCGGCTATGACAAGGGGGATCAGCCGCCGCTGGGGTCGGGAAAGGTCGATGCGGAGATGCGTGCGCTCTATGGACACGGTTTCAACCGCGGCTTCATCGACGCCCAGTTCGCGTACCGCACCCGCGGCGGGCCGGCGGCGGATGAGCTGCGCCTAGACCTGACAGCGGGATACAGACCGGATAATGACTGGTTGCTGCTGGTGCAGAGTTTCAATGCCGTCAGTGTGGGCACGCCGGGCGCCGGCTATGGGGATGTTCGCCGCTATAAGCTGCAATTGTCAGCGGTGCGCAAATTGACAGATGATGTCAGTCTGCAATTCGGCCTGTCAAAGGCCATTGGCGGTCGCAATGCCGGGGGGGAACGTATGGCATTGCTGGCCCTATGGTGGAATTTCGGCGGGCGGTAACCGAAGGGGGAGGGGCATGGTGATCCTCAGCCTGCGTAATCTGATGGGGGCGACAACGGGCACCATCGTGCTGCTGCTGGCGCTTGTTCATGGCATCCTGTCCGGGTGGGAAGCCGAGCGTGTCCTGAACCAGGAGGTCGGTACTTCCCTGGCGGCTGTCGCAGAGGGATTATCCTCCCGTCTGAATGGCGACATGCAGGCCCGTGCCGCCCTGACCCAGGTGCTGACCCAGGTCGAGGCGTTGGGCGACCCTGCCGTGGCCCAGCGCATCGTGGATCAGATGGGTGATCAGGACCCGGCCCTGGCCTGGGCCGGGATCACCGACAAGGATGGCAAGGTCGTGGCTGGCACGCGCGGCATCCTGGTTGGCCAATCCATCGCCCAGCGCCCCGTCTATGTGGAAGGGATCAAGGGCACGTTCATGGGTGACGTGCATGAGGCGGTGCTGCTGGCCAAGCTGCTGCCCAATGTCACGGGAGAGCCCCTGCGCTTCGTCGATGTGTCGGCCCCCATCAAGGGGCAGGATGGTTCCGTGCGCGGCGTCGTGGCCGTGCATTACAGCTGGGATTGGGCGCGCCGGCTGGTCACCGATCCCCTGTCGCCGATGCAGGGGCGCAGCGGCCTGGAGACCATTCTGGTCGCCGCCGATAACCGTGTTCTGCTGGGCCCGCGCGACCTCCTGGGCAGCATGCTGCCGCTTGAAAGCACCCGGCGGGCGCGGGAAGGCATGGTGGGCTGGCGGGTCGAACGCTGGCCCGACGGCAAGGATTACATAACGGGCTTCGCCGCCGATCAGCGTCAGCGCGTGGTCAAAGGGCTGGCCTGGACCGTACTGGTCCGGCAGCCGGTGGAGATTGCCTATGCTCCCGCCGACGGCATCCGGTATCTCATTTTCTGGTCGGGCTTGGGGCTGGCCCCGTTGTTCGGGGCACTCGGCTGGCTGGTGGCCAACCGTATCGCCCGCCCCCCACAGGGATCGGACCGGTAACCAGCGCTGCCCGGTCGCATTCCATATGAGATGGAATAAACCCGGTCGCCATCTGGCGCGGATGGGGCCAATTCCGGCCTGGCGCATCCGGCCCGGCCTTGCCCCCCTATCCGACCCCTGCCATCCTGCCCATGGGGATGACGCCAAAGGGGGAACCGATGATCCTGTCAACGCTGGAGAACCCGGCCGGATACCGTGTCGTGAGGCATGTGGGGCTGGTGCAGGGCAGCACGGTACGGTCCAAGCATGTGGGCCGGGACATCATGGCGGGGCTGAAGGAAATCGTGGGCGGCGAACTGCGCGGCTATACCGAGCTTCTGAACGAGGCGCGGGAGGAGGCAACCTCCCGCATGCGTGCAGCGGCGGAAGAATTGGGTGCCAATGCCATCATCTCCATCCGCTATGGCACCGCCAATATCGGCAGCGGGGCGGCGGAGGTGCTGGCCTATGGCACCGCCGTTGAGATCGTGGCGGAACAGGCCGCATCGTGAGCGGGCCGAAACCCGATCTGCCCCCCGGCTTTGAATGGCTGGAGATTCTGGAGGATCTGGGCAACGGGGATGATCTGGATATCAGCATCTGGCTTGGCGGCGTGTTGGCTGCCTTGCTGTTCAACGCCGCCGTCCTGCTGTTGGGGGCGTGGCTGGAGCGCCGCCATGACCGGCGGTTGCTGGATATGGAGGCGGCGATGGCCAGCGTACGGGTCTTCACGGGCCGGCCACCGCTGGATGTCGTGGGTAAACCGCAACTGGTGCAGGCCGCCATTGTCATGGCACCGGCGCCGCTGGGCCGTCTGATGCTGCTGATCCGGCGGATCATCGGGGGACGTGTGGTCACGCGGCAGCGCGACATGCAGCGTACGCGGCGTTTGGCCCTGCTGCGCCTGCGTGAACAGGCGCACGGTCTTGGGGCGGGCGTGCTGGCGGGGGTGGACATCTGTCAGATCGGGCTGGGTCGGGGCCGCTTCGCCATGCTGGCCACCGGCACGGCCCTGGTTGGGGCAGCGCCGGGGCCGCTGCCTCAGGTGACGGAAGCGATCGGCGCGGAGCCGCCCCGGCAGCGGCGGGAGATCGTGATCGCGCTGGCCGCCTTGATCCTTGCCGCGGCGGCCACGGCGGAAATGGATTATCTGGTCGACACCTATTTCGGCAATTTCTGGAGGCGCTGGGTCTTCCATATCAAGGAATGACGGCTCAGACGGGCGCCGCCTGCTTCTTGGGTCGCTTGAACCAGAAGGTCCAGACGGCCAGCGTCCCCAGAACCGCCATGCCCAAACCCGACAGGGTCATCAACAGACGGTAGGCAAGACCGCCGACCTTGGCTGCGTGCAGGGGATAGACCTTCTGAAAGGCCTGCTGCCCCGCCGGCATGGACAGGGCGTCGCGCATGTCCACAACCCTTCCATCGGCAGGGTCGAACCAGATCAGGGTGCGGCCATTGGGCAGCCATTCATCAGGCTGTTTCAGGCGCAGGGAAATCAGATCGCCGGCTTTGCGCGGCAGGGCCAGGACCCGGAACTCAGCCTCCGGAAAGCGTGCCTGCGCCGCCGACAGCATGGCGTGCCAGTCGGGGTTATCGGCCAATGGGCCACCCGTCACCTTGGGTGCCGCCGTCGCGGCGCGCCATTCCTTGGCAGAGCCCAACGGGCTCAACACGAAATCGGCCACGGGCCGCAGGGTCAGCATGGCGCCTGTCAGGCAGGACACGAACAGCAGCGGCGCCAGAACCACGCCGATATCCCGGTGATGGCGGATGATGGCGGGCCGCGACATGCGTGCGGGCCAGAGTTTGAACTGGAACGTGCGGCGCAGCTTCCACCACAGGATGAAGCCGGAGATCACGAAGAACAGTCCGACCAGAGACACGATGCCCAGGAACGTCTCCCCCACCTCCCCGGCCAGCAGATAATGGTGCAGGTCGAACAGCCACAGTTCCGGACGCTCCCAGATGCTGTCCCAGGACGCCACGACCGTTCCGGCCTGATCGGCATAGGCACCGGCACCCTTGGCGGTGCGCAGCCGGTGCAGGCCGAAACTGTCGCTGGCGAAGATGATGCTTTCCGGGCGGGCCGGATCGGCAAAGATCTTCCCCACGGCCGCGGCGACAGGGCCGGCATCACGCACCAGCGCGTCACCGGCACCCGGGGCCATGACCCAGGCATCCTTATGCACCAGCAAGGCCCCGGACAGGCCCATCAGGGCCAGGACCAGACCCAGGATGCCGCCGGCCCAGCGGTGGAGAAGATCGAGCGCCTTCATCAGAAGCTGTAATCCCAGCCGACGGTCAGGGTGCGGCCACGGCCGGCATAGTAACGCTGGCTATCGGTCAGACGCTGGGTCTGGCTGTTATAATCGATGAACTGCCGGTCCAGCAGGTTCTGCACCGACAGGGTCACACCACCGATGGGCAGCTCATAGCGGATGGAACTGTCAACCACCGTGTAGCCCTTGAAGCTGGCAAAGACATTGCCACTGCCGACATCGCCCGAGAGATAAGTCTGGGTCTGCACCCGCGCCGTGATCTTATCCTGCGCGTATGTGGCGGCGAGGTTCAGGCGGTCGGGCGAGATGTTGGCACCATCCAGGCGAACATCGACCTTGCCGTCATTATTGCTGTCGGCGCGTCCCTTCAGATGAGCATACCCGCCCGACAAGGTCAGACCGGGCAGGGGCGTCTCATAGGACAGGTTCAGTTCCAGCCCCTCGATCTCCACCCGCTGGCGCTGCACCTCATAAACACCGTTCAGCAGGACCAGAAGCTGCCCTTCCTTCGAACTGGACCAAAAATAGGTGGCACCGCCCTTGAACGGACCATAGTCGCCCTCAATCCCGATCTCCTTGTTGTTGGAGACGATGGGGTTGATGTTCAGGTAATTGTCCAGATCGATACCCACCTGGGTAATGGCGCGCGTGATGCGGCCCACGTCGGGGGCGGTGTAGCCCTCGGCATAAGACGCGTAGGCGCGCAGACCGTCCACCGGCTCCACGATCACCCCGCCATTCCACAGCGTGTCGCTGAAGCTCGGGCTGCCGCCCGAGACGAAGCGGGAACCGTAGGAGGCCAGCGTCGTGTAATCATCGATGGTGATGCGGGCATTTTCCGACCGCACGCCGCCGGCCAGTCGCAGCTTCTCATCCAGCAATGCCAGATTGAGCTGGGCGAAGGGAGCCAGACTGCGGAAATCCGTGGGCGGCACCCATTTGCGGCCCGTGGCGATCAGGCGCTGTTCGGTCGTGTCCCAGATGGCGTCGAAACCGACGGTGCCCGTCAGATCCTCAAACCCCGGCATGGCGCGCTCATAGGCGATCTTGCCGCCCGTTTTGCGCGACCGGTTCTGCGACTGATCGAACAGGGTGCCGTTGGGGGCCAGACGCACATCCTGGAAGGTGGCGATGGGCAACGGGTCGCCGCCAAACGTGTCGCGCGACCGGTTGAAGAAAATCTGGCTGGTCAGGGTACCGCCCGCCAGATCATCGTCGGTCAGGGACAGGGCTACGCTTTCGGTGCGGTTGGCTGCCGGTGTGCCCGGCGGATTGCCCTTGACCGACGTGCCGGGCAGCTTACGGGCGCGGTTGCCGGTGACGGCCACATAGTCACCATCGCCCTTCAGTTCGAACCGGCTGGCGATCAGGTCCAGGCGCGCGCCCTCCCAGACTTCATATCCGAAGCGTGCGAAGACATTGGTGCTGGCGCTGTCCTGGGTTTCGCCCTGGGTGCTGTCCATGCCGATGCGGCGGCCATTGGCGTCATAGAAGGCGCCGCGTGTCTCATAGGCCGCACCCACGGTGGCATCAAACCGCCCGTCCCGGTGGCTGAGCAGGGCCGCCACCTTGCCGCCAAAACTGTCGCCTTCGAACCCGTCATTGGCCGTGCCCTGGACCAGGACGCGACCGCTATTGCCATCGGCCTTGGGCGCGCTCACGGTCACCTGATTGACGATGCCGCCGGTCCCGCCGATGCCCTGCAACGCGTTGGAGCCGAAAATCACCTCCACCCGATCCACGAAGAACGGATCGATGGTGAAGCCGTCGCGCGACCCGTCACGCAGCGGGGTGGATTGCGGGATGCCGTTGATGGCGTAAAGCGGCGACCGGCCGCGCAGCGTTTCACCGGCTCCCGACAGCTTCTGGCGGGTGGGGGAGAAAGACGGGATCAGGGTGGCCACGGCATCCACGACCGATCCGCTGATGGCCGCCTGCTGTGCCAGATCGGCGCTGCCGATGACATCCACGGTCAGGGGCAGGGCGTTGGCCGGCAGCTTGGTGCGCGCCGCCGTGACAACGATGGCATCGATATCGTCCTGTGCCTTCGCTGCCTGCTGTGCGGCGGCGGGCAGGGCAATCAGGCTGCTGCTGATCATCAGGAACGACAAGGACTTGCGCATCGAAACCTCTCCTTTTCAAAACGCCGGGACCCTATGACGTCACACATACAAATGCAACTCATTATCAATGCTATTGATGCAAGTCGGGTTTGATGCTGCGGGGTGCTGGAGGTCAATAGGGGGGAGTTTATTGCAAATATGAAATCAAATAAAAATGGCAAACAAATAAATATTTGTTCTCGTAAACAAAATCTTCATGTCGCAAATGCCACAGAGGTTAATAATGAATAAACACTGTTACAATTCACTATTGCAGTAAAATTGGCCCTATACGAGTGTTCCGCCGGTGCCTTGGGGCACATTGACTGAGCGCGCGCCCGCAAGCTTGCCGAACAGAGGCGCGGCCTGTTGGAACAAGGGGACACAGCAACCATGACACTTTCTAATAATGTGCGCGGCTCGGTCCGCTCCCGCCTGCTGCTGGGCGCCGCCCTGGCCGCGGTGCTGGCGCCGATGGGCACCGCCCTGGCGCAGGATGCGATCGAAGAGATCGTTGTGACCGGTTCGCGCATTGCGCGTCCCAATGATACCTCCACCAGCCCCGTTTACTCGGTGGGTGCCGCCGAGATTGACGCGCTTCAGCAGCCGGAAGTCGAGAAAATCTTCCGCATGCTGCCCGTCACGGTTCCCGGCGACGGCCAGAACACCAATAACGGCACCGCCGGCGCCTCCACCGTCGATCTGCGCGGCCTGGGTGCCCAGCGCAACCTGATCATGATGGATGGCAAGCGCGTCACGCCGTACAATTTCAACGGTCTGGTTGACGTCTCCACCATCCCGACGGCCCTGATTGAGCGTGTGGACATCGTCACCGGCGGTGCGTCCGCCGTGTACGGCTCGGACGCCATGTCCGGCGCCATCAACTTCATCATGAAGGATGATTTTGAAGGCGTTGATGCTAATTACGACTATTCCGTCACGGGCGAGGGGGATGGTCACATCCATTCCGCCGATGTGACCGTCGGTTCCAACCTGGCCGATGGCCGCGGCAATGTCGTGCTGGGCATCAACTACTCGCAGCGCAAGGGCGTGCAGCTGGGTTCCCGTCCGCTGGGTCAGCTGGGTATCGCCACCGCGTCGGGTGCTAATTACCAGAACTTCCTGGATGGCAAGGTGCCGGACCCTGCCCCGGCGGGTTGCGGTGGTCCGAACTCCGTCGCGGCTGGCGGTTCGCCGACCACGCTGCCGTCGCGCGTCACCATCGCCGGCGGCCCGGCCCTGGGTCAGTTCCGCGATGATGGCTCCATCGGCGCCAACTGCTCGGTCTTCAACTTCAATCCGTATAACTACTACCAGACCCCGCTGGAGCGTTTTGGGGGCTTCGCGTCCGGCCATTACGAGATCAACGAGCATGTCGAGGCCTATGGCCGCTTCTCGTACTCCAGCACGAAGAACACCCAGCAGGTCGCGCCGTCGGGCATTTTCGGCACCACCTTCTTCGTGCCGCTGAACAACCCGTATCTGACGGGTGCTGCCCGTCAGACCATTATCAACGCCGCCAATGCCGGCCGCACTGCTGGTACGGTGATGACGGGCGGTGTCTTCCCGAACTGGGTGGACGTCAACAATAACGGCGTTGTCGATCAGGCCGACGATATCCGTCTGTCGATCAGCCGCCGTACCGTGGAACTGGGGCCCCGCTCCACCTCCTACGACAATAACGCGTTCCAGTTCCTGACGGGGCTGCGCGGCGACATCATGGAAGGCTGGACCTATGATGTGTCGGTGCAGCATGGCGAAAGCAGCCGCACCAACCTGAGCCAGGGCTATACCAACATCACCAATGTCGGCAACGCGCTGAACGCCGTCAGCACCACGGCCTGCCGTGGCGGCCAGGGCGGCTGCGTGCCGATCAACCTGTTCGGTGGCTTCGGCTCCATCACCCCGGAAATGGCGGCCTATGCCTCCGCGTCGGCCATCGACAAGCAGCATTACGCCCAGACCATCGTCACCGGTTCCGTCAGCGGCCCGATCGAAGGTCTGGTCAGCCCCTGGGCCAGTGACAGCGTTGCCGTCAGCTTCGGTGCCGAGTACCGCAAGGAAACCGGCTCCCGCACACCGGACGAATGCTGGAAGCTGGCTCCGGCCTCGTGCCTGGGTGGTGCGGGCGGTAACCTGCGCCCGATCTCCGGCGGTTTCGACGTGCAGGAAGTCTTCGGCGAAGTGCTGGTGCCGCTGGTCGCGGACAAGCCGGGCTTCGAGTCGCTGGACCTGGAAGCGGCCTATCGTTACGCCGACTATGACCCGACCGGCGTCAACAAGACCTGGAAGCTGGGCCTGAACTGGACCCCGATAGACAGCGTCCGTTTCCGTGGTTCGCAGCAGCGCGCGGCCCGCGCCCCGAACGTAGGTGAACTGGCGGCACCGCAGGTCGCGGCCCTGCAGAATGCCAATACCGACCCCTGCTCGGTCGGCAATGCGGCGGCTCTGACGGATGCCACCCTGCGCGCCCGCTGCATTTCCACCGGCATGACCGCCGCCCAGGTCGGTAATGTCGTGGATATCGCCGCCGGTCAGGTGAACGTGTTCGCCGGTACTGATCTGGCCCGCTTGCCGACCCCGGAAGTGGCCGACACCAGCACGTTGGGCATCGTCCTGACCCCGGATCTGGGTGCGATCAAGAACACCTTCATCTCGCTGGACTATTACAACATCAAGATCAAGGACGTGATCGGCGCCTTTGCACCGCAGGAAATCCTGGACGGTTGCTATGTCGCCGGTGACGCCAGCCAGTGCGCCAAGGTCATCCGCGTCGGTGGCACGCTGACTCTGCCGGGTGCAGGTCTGCAGGCCTTCACGACCAACCTGAACTACCTGAAGGCCGAAGGTCTGGAACTGGGCGTCAACTTCAATGTCGACCTGGAGGATCTGGGCGTCGGCGGCGATATGGGCACCCTGATCTTCGCCCTGAACGCCAACTACTACCTGACGCAGGAGTCCAAGAGCTCCGACCAGACCCCGGTCCTGGACTGCGTGGGCCGCTTCGGCACCAGCTGCCCCGGCGCCGTCGGTGCCGGTGGCGTCGGCAGCCCGCTGCCGGAAGTCCGCTGGGTTCAGCGCATGAACTGGAATATCGGCGACTTCACCATCGGTTATACCTGGCGTCACCTGGGTGGGGTGGAGATCGAGGAGCGTCAGAAGCCCACGACCTTCGACAAGTTCGAGAAGATCAAGGCTTACAACTACATCGACCTCCAGGGTTCGTATCAGCTGTTCGAGCAGGTGCGCCTCAGCGCCGGCGTGACCAACCTGTTCGAAAAGGACCCGCCGGTGGTCGGCAACGAAGCGGGCGCCACCTCTGCCAACTCGGGCAACACCTTCCCCAGCATGTATGATCCGCTGGGCCGCGTGTTCTCGGTTGGTGTGAACGTGCGCTTCTGATCCCGGATGGCTGGAGCGGTACCGGATGACCGGTGCCGTTCCGACCGGCCAGGATTAACATACCCCGGGCGCGCAACCCGACCGGTCCCATGCGGGACTGGCCGGGTTGCCGTCATTTCGGATATCATTATTGCAACGCGGCCCGCGGGGTGGCTGAAATGATTGAAAGTCACGGTGAAACTTAATTAACAAGGCTGTCCGGCAGGACGGCCACGGCCTGCGGAGTGTGGGTAGCGGGAATGAACCATCTGGCATCCGGGTTCGACATCAATCCCGACCAGGATCTGGTCGTGGGTGATGTGACGATCAGCCCATCGCTGAACCGGATCGCCATGGGCGACCGGCAGCGCCGGGTGGAGCCGCGCATCATGCAGGTGCTGGTGCTGCTGGTTCGCCATCAGGGACAATCGGTTTCCCGCGACACGCTGCTGCATCATTGTTGGGGTGGGGTGTTCGTCGCCGAAGACAGCCTCAACCGCTGTATCTTCCAGCTGCGCCGCGCGCTCCGAGATGTCGGCAGCACCCGTTTGCGCGTGGAAACGATCCCGAAATTCGGATACGCACTGTTCGTGGATGAAGGGGCGGAGGCAGAGGCCGCGCCTGTGGCGACCCCGGCCACCGACGGACTGGAAACACCTGTTTCCACCGCCGATACGGATACCGCCCGCGCTGCCGCGCTCCCGCCGGCGGGTACCCTGCCAGCCACGGTAGAGGCACGCCGTTTACGTTTGGCGCTGTCTGTCGCGGTGGCGCTGCTGTCGCTGGCCGTGATCGTGCTGGGTGTGGCCTATTGGCGGGCGGATCGGGTGGAGCCTTCGCTGGCCATCCCCGTCTTCGACGTGCTCCCGCTGACCCTGGAACCGGGGATGGACCTGTTCCCGGCCCTGTCACCGGACGGGGAGATGGCGGCCTACGCCGCCCGCAATTCCTTTGACGATTTCGACATCATCCTACGGGGCACCGGGCCCAATGGCCGGTCGGTGTCGCTGACCAATACGGCCGATCATGATCGGATGCCCGTCTGGTCGCCCCGTGGGGATGCCATCGCCTTCCTGCGCAGTGACCGCGACTGGAACTGCGCCATCTATGTCATCGCTGTGCCGGTGGGCAAGGAACGCCGCATCGGTGACTGTGTCGGTGATCAGCTGCCCAACCTGGCTTGGCGGCCCGACGGACAGGCCATCATCTTCACCGGCGTGCCCGATGCCACCGTGAAGATGTCGCGTCTGATGATGATGCCGCTGGAGGGGGGGCAGGCAAGCCTGCTGCCGGTGCCGCCGGGTGGCAATGCCGATGACTGGATCCCCGCCTATTCTCCCGATGGCCGCAAACTCGCCTTTGCTCGCGCCTGGCCCGACGGCAAGCTGTCGATCATGGTGGTGGACACGCGCAGCGGCAAGGAACTGCACCGGCTGGCCCTGGACAGCACGTCTGTGAACTTTGCCTGGTCCGTGGATGGACGCGGGCTTTACATGACCAATGCCAGCCGGCAGCGGCGGGGCCTGTGGTATGTCGATCTGCAGACCGCGCGCTGGCAGCAGGTGATGCCCGGCATCGGCCAGTTGGGCCGTCTGGCCGTTGCCAGCCAGCGCGGCAACATGGCCATGGAGATCTACCGTGGCCATGCCGACATCATGGAATTCACCACCGACGCGCATGAGCGCACCCTGCAGGGGTCCGGCGCCAACGAATATGAGCCGCAGCTGTCGCCCGATGGGCGGGCGCTGGCCTTCGTGTCCGACCGCACCGGTGAGCCGCAGATATGGCTGGCCGAAGATGACCGCCCGCCCCGGCCCCTGACCAATCTGCAGGGGGCGAACATGAACGGGCTGCGCTGGTCCCCCGATGGCCGCGCCCTGCTGTTCGTGGCGGAGGTCGCCATGGTCAGCGACCTGTACCGTGTCACCATTTCCGACGAGGCGACGGTGCGGCTGACCCATGATGGGCATGCCAAGAACGCGCCCGTCTGGATGCAGGATGGTCGTATCCGCATTCCCATCCGGGGGGAAACGACTTGGGATATCTGGCTGATCGATCCAGCGGGTGCCGCACCCGTGAAGATCGACGAGAACCGCGACTATATCGACATGTCGACAGATGGTTCCATGCTGCTGGTCGGCAATAGTGGCAGCACCAAGCTGACCTGGACCGCGCTGAAGGGGGAGGGTGGCGGAACGCTGGACCTGCCCGTCACGCTGCGCCGGCGCAATGTCGTGGTCTGTCCCGACACGATCTATGCGGCCCGCGTCAACCTGCCCTCGGCAGAGGTGGTTGCCGTTGATCGCAAGACGGGGGCGGAACGCCGCTTGGGCATGGTGGCCCGCACCGAAAGCCGGGGCCAGATCACTGCCGACTGTGCCAACGGGTCGGTGATGATGATGCAGTTCGTGGGTCAGGAATCCGATCTGGTCCTGCTGAACCCTGTCAGGCCCGAGTGATTTGCCGCTGATACGGTCAGCGCCGAATCTTTTCCGGGTTGCCGTAACGGCATCGGATTTCCCTTAGATTTTCCGAAGGACAGGCTGGGTTGGGTGAGGGGGCCTATGTGCCGGAGAAGGGGGTGGGGGCGTGCCCCATCATCCATCTCACCGCCGCGATCATTCTGGAAATGTGCCCATCATCTTTCCATCATGTGTCAAAAGTGGTCTGATTGATGTCAAATTATGGTATAAAAATCAGTGATTTAGGGTAAATAACGGGCTTTCGTCAGGCGATGATCGGCTTTCAATCAGCCAATGATCATCTTTCCATCATGGTCAGTTCGATGCAGTCCGGCAATCTTTCCCCTGTCGCCGTCACGGATGCCTGAACAATCGGCAAAGAACGGCACAGATCAGTTGGGGGAAAAGATGAAGGACGGAAAACTCCGCCTCAAGGCATGCATCAATATCGAATTCCATACTGAAAACTTCGTCGAGGCGGGTGAGCATCAAAAGCGGCTGATCGAGCTGCTGGAAGAGGTCCAGCGCCATTATCCGGACAGTACGCTGGACCTGCGCGAACTGCGCAACCGCACCGCCGCCAATTCCGGGACCGCGCCGCGTCCGCCGGTCACCCGCACGGGCCGTCTGCGTCCCTATGCCAGCGTCGCCTGATAGGGGGATTGTTTCATGCAACGTTATCCCAGCACGGCGCTGGCCATCACGCAGGCCCTGTTGAAGATCAATCCGCGCATGTCGCTGCGCACGGCGGCGGCCCTGCTGACCATCTGCGAGAATGAAGGCATCAGCCAGGCGGAACTCTCCTATCTGATGGGGGAGGCGCCCTGCGCCATCAGCCGGGCCATTGACGAGCTGTCGCGCGATGTGGAAGAGGGGAGGGGCGATGCCGCCGGTGCGCTGGTCGAACGCCGGGCCTGGACCCAGGATGCCCGTCTGCGCGTGGTGCAACTGACGCCGCGTGGCCGTGCGATCCGGGACCTGCTGAACAGCCAGATTGAGGCGGCACGCCCCATCGTGGCCGCCTGAATATTGTAGTTCATGCCCCTCAATCGCCGGCGCCCACATCCATGGGCTTGGGCTTACGCGGCACGAGCCGCGCGGCGGCAGTCGTCGCCGTACCACCGGTCAACAATTTTAACCGGTGATTTTACCGCAGCGCGGCGAGCCGGGCATAATCGGCGCGCAATTCGGCCAGCCGGCCAGCCGCCGCGTCGGGGTCCGTGTCGGCCAGTTCCATCGCCTTCTGCACCGCCATTTGCAGGCGCTGATGCGCCTCATTCACCACCAGGGCGCGGCCAAAGGCGACATTCATGGCCGTCAGGCCGCCCTGGAGGGCATGGCACAGGCTTTCCGCCGACCGCCCCATCCGGTCCACCGCCGAGACAAGGTCCGGCAGTTCCGACGTCGCGGCGACCAGTTGATCTGCCAGCTTGACCGTGGTTGCCAGGGGTCGTGCCTGACCCGGGAATTGGATAATCTCGCCCATGCGCGGCCCCTGTTGCCGACTGTTGCGGGGCCTGCCTGCACCCGGTTCACTACCGTCGCGCGGTCCGTGGTTTCGGGCAAGCTATCCATTGGCACAGTTTCCAGCTGGCACCTGCAATGCTGCCTTTCGCCATGCGACAGGAAATTTTCCGAAAGGCCGTCGCCGCGTCCGTTTCGTGCAATCCGTCGCCCAACAACGAAATCGACCTTGGTGCGCTGCCATGCCTAGACTTTGGCCGTCAAAGCCGCCCGCAAAGAAAGGTGGCAGCAGCGATCCATCGGCCCGGAGGCCCCGCCCCATGCTGTTCGATTTCCCCGATTTCGATAATCACGAACTGGTTCTGTTTGGCCGCGACGAGGCCAGCGGTTTGGCCGCCATCATCGCCGTCCATTCCACGGCCTTGGGCCCCGCCTGCGGCGGCTGCCGCATGTGGCCCTATGCCAATGATACCGAGGCCATGCGCGATGCACTGCGCCTGTCGCGGGGCATGAGCTATAAGAACGCCATGGCCGGCCTGCCGCTGGGTGGTGGCAAGTCCGTGATCATCGGCGACAGCCGCAAGGACAAGACGGACGAGCTGTTCCGCGCCTTTGGCCGGGTCATCGACAGCCTGGGTGGAAAGTATATCGCGGCGGAGGATGTGGGCATCACCGTCGCCGACGTAATGACCATGGGCCAGACCACGCGCCATGTCGCGGGCCTGTCCAAGGGGCATGATGCATCGGGCGACCCGTCGCCCTTTACCGCCTATGGCGTCTATATGGGCATCAAGGCTGCCGTGAAGCACAAGCTTGCCACCGACAGCCTGAGGGGCGTGCGCGTCGCGGTGCAGGGCCTGGGCAATGTCGGCAGCCATCTTTGCCAGCGTCTGGCAGATGACGGCGCCATCCTGACGGTCACCGACATCCATGCTGATGCCGTGCAGCGCGCTGTGGACAAGTTCGGGGCCATGGCTGTGGCACCCGACCGTATCCATGCGGCCGATGCCGATGTCTACGCGCCCTGCGCCTTAGGTGCCGTGATCAATCCGCGCAGCCTGCCCGAATTGAAGGCGAAGATCGTGGCCGGTGGCGCCAACAACCAGTTGGAAACTGACCCGATGGGCGAGGCGCTGCGCGCCGCCGGAATCCTGTACGCGCCCGACTATGTCATCAATGGCGGCGGCATCATCAATGTCTCCGCCGAAGTGACGCAGGATTATGACCGCGATTCCGTGCTGCGCCAGGTGGAGCGTATTCCCGTGACGTTGACGGAAATTTTCCGCCGCGCCGACTGGGAGAACCGCCCGACCAGTGCTGTTGCCGACGAAATGGCCCGCGAAATCCTGGCCGCTGGCAAGGGCGGTCAGAAGCAGGCGGCGTAATGTGTCGTGTCCCCCGCCGCCATTCCTGGCGGCGGGGGAACTCCTTCTCCTTATGCCCCGCCCAGCACAACGCGCGGGGCGACGTTGATCCGGCGCAGCGGGGTGGCGCCAGGTGTCTCCACCTCATCCAGCACCACCTCATAACCCCAGAGATTGGCCAGGTGCTGCATGACGGCGCGGGCTTCCTCCTCCTCCAGCAGGATCTGGTTCATCACATGATGTTCCAGCATCAGCTTGCGGTCGCCGACCAGATCGACATCGACGATCTGGATATCGGCCTCGGCCCAGGCGATGTCGTACTGCCGCGCCAGCGCGTGACGGACGGCGCGGTAGCCACGTTCATCATGGATGGCGGCCACCTTCATTTCCGGGTCGCGCGCATCATCGGCCACATGGAACAGCCGGAATTTGCGGATCAGCGCCGGAGACAGGTACTGCAGGATGAAGCTTTCATCTCGGAAATTGGCCCAGGCGTCACGCAGTGCACCCATGGCATCGCCCCGGCCTGCCAGATCGGGGAACCAGTACCGGTCCTCCTGTGTCGGTTCCGTCACGATGCGCTCGATATCCTGCATCATGGCGAAGCCCAGTGCGTAGGGATTGATGCCGCCATAGCGGCGATCATCGAACTCCGGCTGAAACACGACATTGGTGTGGCTGTGCATCGCCTCCATCCAGGCGCCGTCGGTCAGGGCGCCGCGTTCATGCAGGGTGGACAGGATGCGGTAATGGCAATAGGTGGCGCAGCCCTCGTTCATCACCTTGGTCTGGCGCTGCGGATAGAAATACTGCGCCACATGCCGCACAATGCGCAGGATTTCCCGTTGCCATCCCTGCAGGCGCGGGGCCTTCTTCTCCAGGAAATAGAGGATATTCTCCTCCGGCAGTTCCAGCAGGGTGCGGCGGCGGTCGCGGTCGGAGAGCGGGCTGTTACTACCTGCCTTGGTGGGGACGGTGCGCCACAGGTCGTTGAAGGTCGCTTCGGCATGCTCCAGCCGTTCGCGCGCCCGTTTCTCCTCATTGCGCAAGTCGGGGCCACGGCGGCGGGGATAGCGGTGGACGCCGTGGTTCATCAGGGCGTGGGCGGCATCCAGTACACGTTCGACATTGGCGTGGCCGTACCGTTCCTCGCACTGGCTGATATAGGCTTTGGCGAAGGACAGGTAATCCAGAATGCCATCAGCATCGGTCCATTGCTGGAACAGATAGTTGTTCTTGAAGAAGTGATTATGGCCGAAGGCGGCATGCGCGATCACCAGCGTCTGCATCGTCATGGTGTTTTCTTCCATGATGTAGCTGATGCAGGGGTTGGAATTGATCACGATCTCGTACGCCAGACCCCGCTGGCCCTTGCGATACAGCGCCTCGTCGCGGGCAAAATGCTTGCCGAAGGACCAGTGCTTGTAGAACAGCGGCATGCCGATGCTGGAATAGGCGTCCAGCATCTGCTCCGACGTGATCACCTCGATCTGGTTGGTGTAGGTGTCCAGGCCCATCTCCAGCGCCACGTTCTCGATGGCGTCATAAACGCGGCGAACCTTGTCATAGTCCCAGTCGGCACCGGTATAGAGCGGGGCGGTCTCAAAGGCGGTTAGGGTCATGCACTCACCTCCGCCGGTTGCCCGGCCTTGTCCTTGGCGAACAGTTCGCGAAAGACGGGGTAGATTTCCTTGCGTTCGGTCACGCGCCGCATGGCCAGCACGCCGCCGGCATTGATCTGCTTATAGGTGCGCCACAGGTCGGTTTCGCGCGGGCCACCGCCATAGGGTAGGCCTGGCATCATCCCTTCCTGCCCCACCTCCAGATAGGCATAATATTGACAGTCAGGCAGGATGCTGTCGGTCATCAGCAATGCTGTCTTGGTATTGTCCGACAGGGCATTATCGCCATCGCTGGCTTGGGCAGCATAGATGTTCCATTCACCGGGCGGATAGCGTTCCTTGATGACCCGCGCCATCTCCTCCAGCGCGGTTGACACCACCGTGCCGCCGGTCTCGGCGCTGTAGAAAAAGGTCTCTTCATCCACCTCTGCGGCGCGGTGGGTATGGCGGATGAAGACCACGTCCACATGCTTGTACCGCCGCGACAAGAACAGGTAGAGCAGCATGTAGAAGCGCTTGGCCAGGTCCTTCATATGCTCCGTCATGCTGCCCGACACATCCATCAGGCAGAACATGACCGCCTGCGCCGCCGGTCGCGGTGTGGCCGCAAAGCGGTTGTAGCGGACATCGACCGGGTCGATGTAGGGGATGCGCTGGGTCCGTTTGAGCGCCTCGGCCAGTTCCAGGCGTGCCTGTTCCAGCCGCTCTCGGTCTCGCCCGCTGCGTTCCAGATCATCGATCTCCTGCCGCAGGGCCTTGATCTCGTCGCCTGTGGGGCGGTTCAGCGCAATACGGCGGGCCAGGCTGTTGCGCATGGTGCGCACCAGATTGAGGTTAGCCGGTGAACCCGCCACTGAGTAGCCGGCCCGGTGCCAGTCCATGGCGTCGGTGACGGCCAGTTTGCGCTTGGCCAGATCGGGCAGTTCCAGGTCTTCCAGGAACAGGTCGATGAATTCTTCCCGGCTCAACACAAAGCGGAATTCATCCTGGCCGTCGCCGTCCTCCGATCCCTCATTGCCCCTGCCGGACCCGCCACCCTGCGGTGGGCGTTTGATCTTGTCGCCGGACATGAACTCCTTATTGCCGGGAACGACATAATCACGCTGCCCGCCCGTGGAGGACCGGCGAAGGGTCGGTTCGCGGATGCCATCGGGGGCGATGGAGATGTCGCCGCCCATATCGATGTCGCGGATGCCACGCTTGGCTGAGGCATCGCGTACGGCCCGCATCACCTGTTCCTTGGCGCGCCGCAGGAAACGCTGGCGGTTGGCCAGACTTTTACCTGAAGGATTGAGACGTCGGTCGACAATGGTGAACAAGGTTGCACCGTCCTTTCGATGGGGGTCGAACCCGTCGCCCCTCTCCCACCCTGGCGGGAGAGGGGCACGCCATTACCCCGCCTGTTTCACCCGCATGTACCATTCGACCAGACGGCGAACCTGACGTTCGGTATAGCCGCGGGCCATCATGCGATTGACGAACTCGCTGTGTTTTTTCTCCGTCTCGCTGTCCTTCTTCGAGCCAAAGCTGATAACGGGCAGCAGTTCCTCCACCTGACTGAACATCCGCTTTTCGATGACGTCGCGCAGCTTTTCATAACTGGTCCAGGACGGGTTGCGCCCGCCATTAGATGCCCGCATCCGCAGGGCGAATTTCACCACCTCGTTGCGGAAATCCTTGGGGTTGGCGATGCCGGCCGGCTTTTCGATCTTGGTCAGTTCCTGGTTCAACAGGTCGCGGTTCAGGAGCTGGCCCGTGTCAGGGTCCTTGAAATCCTGATCCTCGATCCAGGCATCGGCATAATCGACATAGCGATCAAACAGGTTCTGGCCGTAATCATGGTAGCTTTCCAGATAGGCCTTCTGGATTTCGTTGCCAATGAACTCCGCATAGCGGGGTGCCAGTTCACCCTTGATGAACTCCATATATTTCTTTTCCACCTCGTCGGGGAATTGTTCCCGCTTGATGGATTGTTCAAGGATATACATCAGGTGGACAGGGTCGGCCCCCACCTCGGTATTGTCATAGTTGAAGGTGCTGGCCAGGACCTTGAAGGCGAAGCGGGTGGAGATGCCGTTCATCCCCTCGTCCACGCCGGCAGCGTCCTTATATTCCTGCATGGTCTTGGCCTTGGGGTCCGTCTCCTTCAGGCTTTCCCCGTCATAGACCCGCATCTTGCTGAACAGGTTGGAATTGCCATGGTCGCGCAGGCGGGACAGCACCGTAAACCGCGCCAGCATTTCCAGGGTGGCAGGCGCACAGGGCGCGCCGGAAAGTTCGGAGGTCTTGATCAGCTTTTCATAGATGCGCTGTTCCTCCATCACCCGCAGGCAATAGGGAACCTTCACCACGCAGATGCGGTCGATGAAGGCCTCGTTGTTCTTATTGTTTTTAAAGCTCTGCCACTCCGCCTCGTTGGAATGCGCCATGATCACGCCCTGGAAGGGCAGGGCACCGATATTCTCCGTCCCGATATAATTGCCCTCCTGCGTGGCGGTCAGCAGGGGGTGCAGCATCTTGATCGGGGCCTTGAACATCTCCACAAATTCCAGCATGCCCTGGTTCGCGCGGTTCAGGCCGCCGGAGTAGCTGTAGGCGTCAGGATCATTCTGGCTATAAAGCTCCAGCTTGCGGATATCGACCTTGCCGACCAGGGAGGAGATGTCCTGATTGTTCTCATCCCCCGGTTCCGTCTTTGAAATGCCGATCTGGCGCAGGCGGGACGGGCGCAGCTTTACGACCTTGAAGCGGCGAATATCGCCGTCGAACTCATCCAGCCGCTTCAGCGCCCAGGGGCTCATCAGGCCTGTCAGGCGGCGACGGGGGATGCCGAACTTCTCCTCGATCGTCGCGCCCATTGTGGCGGGATCGAACAGTCCCAGGGGGCTTTCGAAAACGGGACTGATCTGGTCGCCGGCCTTCAGCGCATAGATGGGCTTGTCCTCCATCAGCGCCTTCAACCGTTCGGCCAGCGAGGATTTGCCCCCGCCGACGGGACCCAGCAGATAGAGCACCTGCTTGCGTTCCTCCAGCCCCTGGGCTGCATGGCGGAAGAAGCCGACGATGCGCTCAATCGTCTCCTCCATGCCGAAGAACTCGGCAAAGGCGGGATAGACCTTGATGGTGCGGTTCATGAAGATGCGGGCAAGCCGCGCATCCCTGGCCGTGTCGATCACTTCGGGTTCACCAATTGCGGCCAGCAGCCGTTCGGCGGCACTGGCATACATCAGCGGATCGTCGCGGCACCCCTCCAGATATTCCATCAACGACATCTCAACGTCGCGGCGGCTTTCATAGGAACTGGCGTAACTGGCGAAAAGGTCTGTGACCAGACTGCTCATCGGCACTCTCCTTCCTGACGGCCGGTTGCGGGGCGATAGCGCAGGCAGGGGCTAGCCCTGTGGCGCATCGCCATCCCGGCGGGGCGCAGTGGCATACGGTGGCGGTCGATCCTTGGCTCGCGCCGGGCCTCCCCGGCCCGGCCCCGTTCCGGTCGCCCACAGGCGAACCGCCGGGTTATTCTTGTCGAACCCGCGACGGGGAACGCGCCGGCGCCGGGGGCGGGCCGCAGGGCACCATCCGGTCGGGTCGACCGGTCTGTCCCGTAACTGCTGGCCCTACCGTCACCCATCACCGCGTCTCCCAAGGCTGGGGGTCAATCGGTAATCAAGCTGTTGGTACTGAACGCAAAACTGTGATCACGAAACCGAACCGACGCAAAGCATCATCTCCCCCGATTGGGGCAGGCCGAAGGCATGTATGCATGCCGGGGCACCTGCCCGTCCGGGCGATCGGGCGGCGTTCGGCGCTTGCCCGTTTGGGGGAACACTGTCCCCTGTCCATCCCCGCCCATCCAGCAACGGGGTCCGTACACAGCATGACCCGAAAGGGGGCCATGGGTCAAAGCATACAGCCGCACACCTTTAACAATCCGTAACGACCGCTTCGCTTTTGCCACTTCTGGTCATGATATGGCGCGGCACCGGGTGGTCGGCCAGCCCCCCTGACCGGATGCGCCGGTGGACAACAAGGGTCGAATCGCCGGTGCGAGACCGGCCCCCCGACAATTCCGTATAGTCATCCCGCGATGCGGAAGGGGCGGCCATGCGTTGTTCGCTGTTGCAACAGATTGGCTGATGATTTGATCTAGTCACGTGAACGCCATCGTTTTGGATCAACAGTTTCGCAAATTAGCCGTAATGGCTGGCGATGCTGCGATGCGTGAAGGGCAGCGGTTTTTCGCCGCTAACCGACACCGGCCAGGCCCGATGGTCCCGACCGTGACAAACGTTGAACCTGCGAAGGTGACATGATGAGCAGCGCCGATTTCGATAATGTCTTCACCGCCGCCTGCGTTGAGCTGGGCCTGGATCCCGCCAACACCAATATCTTCGCGCTGGAATGCCGCCGCCAAGGGTTGGACCCCAAGAACACCCGCGCCTATGACCTGGACAAGAACCCGTCCCCGATGTGGGCGCAGTTCCGCAAGCTGAAGCGCGCTTCCTGATCCGCGGCCCCTTTCGGGCGCGTAACGGAATATCAAGGGGCCGTCCCGCCGGGGCGGCCCTTTTTCTTTGCGCCTAATCCGGGGGCGGATGCCCAATAATTGCTTGTACAGGTCCAGCCCTTTTCGGGCATGATTACCCCGACGGAATATCGCAGGGCGCTTGCGTAACCTCATGGATGAGGTGACCAGTAACGCCTCGCGGTGTGCGGCCGAATGCAAGCCTCTTGGGGAGGGCGATGCTGAAAGGGCTGGGCAGTTCCTTGGCGGCCAGACAGGCGGCGCGTGCCGTGCTTGCCGCTTGTCTCATCGGATTGGTGTTGAGCGGGCTGGAGGTTGCCTGGGCGACTTGGCGTGAGCGCGGGAAGGCCAGCGATCTGGTCGAACAGATGCTCGACCTGACGGAAGGCAGTGCCGCCGCCGCCGCCTGGAACGTGGATGAGGCGCTGGCCCAGCAGATCGGCAATTCCGCTCTTTCCATCGGTGCCATTGCCGGCATCGATATACGTATATCGGAGGAACAGCCCCTCTGGTCCCGCCACCGGGCCCTGGCGGCGCCCAGCGGCGGCAATGGGGCCATTGGCCGGCTGGTGTTCGGCGATCTGGCGCGCGGTACCCGCCTTCTTTACCGGCCCCTGCCTGACGGGCGGGAAAAGCCCCCCATCGGCATTCTGCGCATCGACCTGGATATGGCGCGGGTGTCGGCGGACTATATTGCCTTTGTCGGATCGTCGCTGCTGGGTGGGCTGGTGCGCAATATCCTGCTGGGCCTTATGCTCACCTGGGTGTTCCACCGTTTCTTGACCCGCCCGCTGGTGGAACTGGAGCAGGCGGTGGCGGGGATCGACCCCGACAATCCCCGCGATACCCGTGTGAAGGTGCCCGCAGGCCATGAAACGGATGAACTGGGCCGCCTGACCCAGCGTATCAATGAGACGCTGGACAAGCTGGATGAAAGCCAGGGGCAGCTGCGGCAACTGGCGACGCGTGATCCGCTGACAGAATTGCCCAACCGTGCCCTGCTGCTGGAACGGCTGGAACATGCATTGGCACGGGCCAAGCGGACCAAGCGCGGCGTGGCGGTGCTGTTCCTGGATCTGGACCGGTTCAAGCATGTGAATGACAGCCTGGGCCATGACATGGGCGACCGGATGCTGCAGGGCATCGCCCGCCGACTGGACGATACGCTGCGCCATTCCGACACGGTGGGCCGCCTGGGTGGAGATGAATTCCTGGTCCTCGTGGAGGATGTAAAAGAGCCGAAGGAGGCGATTCAGGTTGCCGACCGCATCCTGGCCACCCTGGCCCGTCCGCTGGACCTGGAGGGCCATTTGCTGCATCCCAGCGCCTCCATCGGCATCTCGCTCTGGCCCAGCGACGGACAGGATGCGCGGCAGATTTTGCGCTGCGCCGATGTCGCCATGTATGCGGCCAAGGCGGCAGGTACCGGCTGCTGGCGGATGTTCAGCGCCGAGATGTCAGAACAGGCCATGGCCCGTCTGCGCACGGAGGCACGTCTGCGCGCCGCCGAACTGCGCGGCGAGTTCGAGCTGTTCTACCAGCCCAAGGTGGACCCGCGCAGCCTGAGCCTGCGGGGGGCGGAGGCGCTCTTACGCTGGAAGACGGAGGATGGCTATATCGCCCCCGCCGACTTCATTCCCGTGGCAGAGGAGACCGGCCTGATCGGCCCCATCGGCGACTGGGTGCTGGGTGATGCCTGCCGGCAGGCGGCGGCTTGGCGCCGTCGCTATGGCGATCTGCCTGTTGCCATCAATGTCAGCCCGCGTCAGCTGGCGGATGTCGATTTCCCGACGCGCGTGCGTGCGGCCCTGGCGACATCTGGCTTGCCGGCCCACCTATTGACGCTGGAGATTACGGAAACGGTGGCGATGACGCAGGCGGCGGGCGATTTCGCCATGCTGCGTATTTTGCGCGATATCGGCGTTGGCATGGCCATCGATGATTTCGGGACGGGTTATTCCTCCCTGTCCCACCTGCGGCGCATCCCGCTGACCGTGCTGAAGATCGACCGGGGTTTCATGCAGACGGTGCCGCATGATGTGGCCATTCCGGCCACCATCCTGGAACTGGGCCAGCGCCTGGGGCTGGAGATCGTGGCTGAAGGGGTGGAGACAGAGGCGCAGCGCGACTGGCTCTGCACACTCGATTGTCAGACGATCCAGGGCTTCCTGATCTCCCGCCCCCTGCCAGCGGCGGAGTTCGAGGAACGGTTCCTGGGTGAGGGAGTGCGCGCGGTGGGGTGATTAGACCCCCGCGGCCCCCCGCAGCCGCCGCATGAAGCGGGTGGGCGACGGGATATGGGGCAGCAGGCCCGCTGCCTTGTCGGCCCGGCCCGTGACCTGTCCGATGACCTTGCCCACGCTCATGACATTGGCGATGCGCCGGTCAAGGAAGGCCCAACTATCGGCCAACTCATCCGACCGGTCATCCAGCCAGTAGAGTGTGGTGGTGGTGACTACACCAGCCAGAAGCAGGCGCTTGGTATAGAAATTATAGTCGATGGACGTATCGCCGACAGCCCGCCAGGCGGCATCAACGGTGGCATAGACAAGCTGCGGCCCGCGCGTGGCGTTCTGCGGCAGCGACAGAAGGCTGCTGGCGCGGCGCACCGCCTCGCGATAGGGGGTCAGGATTTCCAGGCGCTTGCGTACGGCCAGTGTGACCCGCTCCCGTACCTTCAATGTCGTCAGGTCAACGCCGGCCAGGGCGTCCACCATCTGTCGGTCGGCCCAATCACTGAACCAGCAGGCGGCTTCAACGGGGCCACCGGGAAACGCCGCCTCCGCCTCCTGCGCGTGGAATCCGGCAGCCTCCGCCCCACGGCGCAGGGTGGCACCGGTCCAGCCATCGAACGCCACATCGGGCAGCATGGCCACCAGGATCGCATCCTTGCGCGTGGCCAGGGCGGCCTGGGCACGGGCGTAAGCATCTTGTTGCGGCGTCGTCGTGGCGTCGGTCATCACCTGTCTCCCTTCCGGCGTGTCAGCGAGAGGCCAGAACATCGGGTCCGAAAAACTTCTGCTCTTCCATATAGGTCAGCGTGGCCATGCTTTCCATGCGGTCCAGATAAAGGACGGCGTCCAGATGATCCAACTCATGCTGGATCACGCGTGCATGGGTGTTCGCGGCCTCTCGTTCCACCAGATTGCCATCCAGATCATAGCCACGGTAGCGGATGCGGCGGTAGCGTGGCACGACGCCGCGCAGGCCGGGGATGGACAGGCACCCTTCCCAGCCCAGCACCGTTTCGGCCCCCAGGGGCACGAATTCCGGATTGATCAGGACCTGTGGCCCCATGGGCGCGTCGCCCTGGTCGCCGGTGGCGCGTTCCGGCGGCACCCGGAAAACGATGATGCGGCGAGACACGTCGATCTGCGGGGCGGCAAGGCCGATTCCGGGCGCATCGAACATGGTCTCTACCATATCGGCCGCCAATTGCCGCAACCCATCATCGAAACCGCCCGCCACCGGTACCGGGATCGGGTCGGCGACACGGCGCAGGACGGGATTGCCCATGCGGACGATGGGAAGCACGGCCATGGATAAGGCTCCGAAAAAGGGGGCGATTCGGCTATATAGCCATTGTGAAGCTCCCAGCGGGGCGATGCAAGGCAAGGAAAAGCGTGCCCCCTGTGGCCGCATGCCCGCCATTCCGCATGAATCTTCACAAGGATGCGCTGCGGGTCTTCACAAGCCCCACCGGCATGTGTATAACCCCGCCGACTGGATCGGGCGATGGCGCGACCTTCATGGTTTCGCGTTGCCTTTGTCTTTGTTCTAACCCTACCCGCAAGTGCTGGCCAAGGCTGGTGTGAGCGCACGATTGGAGTGGATGTCCCGTGCAAGTTCTGGTTCGTGATAACAACGTCGATCAGGCACTGCGCGCGCTGAAGAAGAAGATGCAGCGTGAGGGCATCTTCCGCGAAATGAAGCTGCGCCGCAATTATGAGAAGCCGTCGGAGAAGCGCGCTCGCGAAAAGGCTGAAGCCGTTCGCCGCGCTCGCAAGCTGCTGCGCAAGCGTCTGGAGCGTGAGGGCTACTAATAGCCCTCCCTGTCCATCAGACAGATTGCCAGCTGGCCCTAAGGGCCACGGGATTGAATGCCGCCCCTGGGAAAGCCCGCGGGCGGCTTTTGGTCTTTCTGGGGGTGCGGTATGATGGTCTCTCCGTCCCGCCACCAAGGCCTGCCCGATGCCGCGCCGCCCCGCCGATCCCCATATTTTCTGGCGTGATCCCGCTCTTCCGCATCTGGAAGCGCGCGAGGTCGTGGATGGCCGTACCGTCTGTTACGTGCCGCATTCCCATCCGACCTTTTCCATCGGTGCCATCACGGGCGGGCACAGCGAATATTTGACCGGTACCGACCGGTTTGAGGCGGTCGAAGGCACCGTCGTGCTGATGAACCCGGAAATCGTCCACGCCTGCAACCCGGTCAATGACCAGCCCTGGTCCTATCGCATGCTGTATGCCGATACCGGCTGGCTGGCGGATGTGCAGGGTCTGCCGGCGTTCCGGCCCTTTGGTACCGTGATCAGCCGCGATCGCGATCTTTATGCCGACCTGATGGCCCTGTTCGACCTGCTGTTCGACGAACGGGTTGAGATCGCGGACAAGGAAGCCGGGGCCTGCCGCTTCTTCTCACGCCTGGCGGAACGTGTGGATGGGGCCGGACTGCCCCTGGCGGAAAGCCATGACGCCCTGACGCGGGCCGCCGCATATATCACCCGCCACTGCACCCGCGATTTACGGGTGGAGGAGGTGGCGGCGGCGTCGGGCCTGTCCCCCTCCTATCTGATTCGGGCGTTCAAGTCGCGTTACGGCCTGACCCCGCACGCCTATCAAACCAACCAGCGGGTCCGGGTGGGACAGGCGGGATTGCGGCGGGGAGAGGCCATTGTCGATGTGGCGCTGGACGCCGGATTTGCCGATCAGGCCCATTTCCAGCGGGTGTTCAAGGCGCATGTCGCGGCCACGCCGGGCCAGTATGGGCAGCAGGGTCAATCCCGTTCCCGCAGACGGTAATGGAACGGCTTGGGCTGCGTCGCCTCGCGCTCGATCATCTCCCGCATCCGGTCTTCAGCCCCCGCGATCAGGTCGGGGATCAGGTCCGCCTCCGGCAGGTTCTTCCAGTATTTCTTGGGCATCTCCGATTGCATAGCCCGTACCTTCAACCGGGCCGGGTTGAAGATATGGGCGAAATAGGTTCGCCAGAGATCGTCCGTATCGTCGATCAGGTCGGGCTTTTCCGAAGGTTCGTCGGATAAGGTCAGATGTTGCCCGTCCCAGGCAGCCGATCCCTTGGGTGTGGCGATGATCCAGTCCATGTCAGTGAAGCGGCGTTGGAAAAAGCCGGCGGTGCGCCCCACGATGTAATTGTCCGGTTCAAACCAGGCGGCAAAGCGGCGGCGGCCATCCTGCGGCGGTCCCATTTCCTTGAACCGAACAAAGGCCTTCATCTTGTGCGCGTCGCGGCGGATGGCCTTGGTCAGCGTCTCCGCCCGCGCCACGTCGGCATCGGACGGGTTGGACAGCAGCGCCTTTTCTCGCTGTACCCGCCATAGCAGGCGGTACAGCAGGGCAAAGCGCGCCGGGTCGACATGGCAGATGACGGCATCGGCCAGGGTCAGGAACGCGGCGGGGACTGTCGGGGCGGGCAGTGACGGGTCGGGCGGGGGCAGGGGATCGTCGGCCATACCGAACAGATCGGCCGCCGCCTCCCGCACCCGCCATTCCACATCGCCCGGCCCCACCCTGGCCCGCAAAAGGGCGCGCGCCGCATCCCGCCATTCCGCCAGATCTCCACGCCCGCGCAGACCCAGGCGGATCATCATCCGAACAGGCTCAACTGCTTGGGCTTTGGTGCAAACAGGTCGCGCAGGTCGGTGCGGTCGGTCAGGCGCAGGGGCGACCAGCCTTCGGCCATGATGAAGGGCCGAACCTTGCGCACCCCCACGCCCAGCCGTTCCAGATCATCCAGCCGCAGGTTCTTGTGCCGCCGGGCCGACAGGATGGCTGGCACCGATGTCGTACCCAGCCCCGGCACGCGCAGTAGCATCTCCTTCTCTGCCCGGTTCACATCCACGGGGAACCGGTCGCGGTTGGCGAGCGCCCAGGCCAGTTTCGGATCGATATCCAGCTCCAGATTGCCATCTTCCCTGACCGACGTGATCTCCGCCACCTCGAACCCATAGAATCGGTAGAGCCAGTCGGCTTGATACAGCCGGTGCTCGCGCATCAGGGGCGGGCGCGACAGGGGCAGGACGCTGGAAGCATCGGGAATAGGGCTGAAAGCCGAGTAATAGACACGGCGCAGGCGAAAGCGGCTGTAGAGATTGGCGGACGAGCCCAGGATGGTGGCGTCGGTCGTGTTATCGACCCCCACGATCATCTGCGTGCTTTGCCCGCCCGGCGCAAAGCGGATGCGCCGTCGCGTTTTCAGCGTCGGTTCCTTCGCCGCCTCGATCCTGGCTGACAGGTCCGACATGGAGCGGCGGATGCGGGCCGGATGTTTCTGCGGTGCAAACTGTTCGATACCCTGGTCGGTCGGCAGCTCGATATTGATCGACAGGCGGTCGGCGTAAAGCCCCGCCTCCTCAATCAGTTGCGGCGATGCCTCCGGGATGGTCTTCAGGTGGATGTAGCCGCGGAAATTATGGATCGTGCGCAGGTCCCTCGCCACGCGGACCAATTGTTCCATCGTGTAATCGGACGACCGGATGATGCCCGATGACAGGAACAGACCCTCGATATAGTTGCGACGATAGAATTCCAGGGTCAGCCAGACCACTTCCTCTGCCGTGAAACGCGCCCGTTCCACATTGCTGGACGACCGGTTGACGCAATAGACGCAGTCATAGATGCAGAAATTGGTCAGCAGGATTTTCAACAGCGAGATGCAGCGCCCGTCCGGCGCATAGGCGTGACAGATGCCCATCCCCTCCGTCGATCCCAGCCCGCCGCTGGCCGACGAATCGCGCCGCTGGGTGCCGCTGGACGCACAGGACGCGTCGTACTTCGCGGCATCGGACAAGACGGCGAGACGTTGTTTCAGGGATTTGGCCATGATCCGGACGGGCAGGGGAGGAAGTTTTGTTCATGATATGTTCGTGGTGGCCCACGTCAACAGTCATGAGTTATGCTCCCCGTCCTGAACGGCAAGGCGCCCCTATCCGTGCCGGGGGAACAGGACCGTGAAGCAGGTGCCGTCGCCCACCCGGCTTTCCACATTGATGCGCCCGCCCAGGCGCTGTGTGACCAGATTGAAGACCAGATGCAGGCCCAGCCCGGTGCCGCCCGCATCGCGCCTTGTCGTGAAGAACGGGTCGAAGATGCGGGGCAGGGTGGCGGCGTCGATGCCGTTGCCATCATCGGCCACCGACAGCTCCGCCCATCCCGCCTGTGTTTCGGCGGCACGCAGACGAACGCGGATGGTCCCGCCCCCCTCCCGCCCTGTGAAGGCATGGGTCAGGGCGTTCATCACCAGATTGGTGACGATTTGCGCGATGGCGCCGGGCGTACTGTCGACCTCCAGCCCTTCGACCAGATCGGTTTCCAGCCGATGCGGAACGCGGCGGAGCTGCGGCTGCAGACTGCGCAGCACCTCCCCCAGATAATCACCGAGGTCAAAGCGGCGGACCTGATCGGTTGTCTGATCGACGGCCACCTGCTTGAAGCTTTGCACCAGGTCGGCAGCGCGGGTGATGTTGCCCAGGACAAAGCCCATCGCCTCCGTCGCGGAGGCGACGTAATCCTCCAGCAGGCTGCGGCGCAGAGACCCGTCGCGATAGGCGGCACCAAACCGTTCAGTATCCTGAGCAAAGGCTGTTGCCGCAGTGACGGCAACGCCTAACGGCGTGTTGATCTCATGTGCCACGCCGGCTACCAGCCCGCCCAGGGCCGCCATCTTCTCTGCCTGGATCAGGTCGCGCTGTGTGGCGCGTAGCCGGTCGAGGGTGCGAGCCATCTCCTCGGCCGTCAGGCGCATGACATCGATGCCCTGGCCCAGCCCCATCGCCCTGCCGTCGTCATCCACCAGGATGAAACCACGGTGCAGGGCGTCGGGCTTCTGCTCCGCGATCAGCGCGTTCAGTGCCGAAAGGCCGGTCTCCATCGGCACCAGCAGCGGTTGACGGTCAGCCAGATGGGTAACGGCGCGGCGGGCATAGAGGTCGCGGCCATACCGTTGGGAGAAATGCAGAAGGAAGGTGGCCCGGTCGGCAAGCGCCAACGGATGGCCGCTTCCATCGGCCACGATCACACCGGGCAGGGTGGGGTCGGCCTGAAACAGCTCCGCCACGCTGCCGCAGCGCGTCTGTTCCGGCACCGACGGTACCGGGTGGCACAGACGAGCGGCAGTCCAGGCCGTATTCGCGATCCCCTTGCCTGGGGCATGGTCCCTGTCCCGGTCCAACCATTCCCCCGCTGCTGGGATCGAGTTCGGGTGTGATGCCAGAAAGCCATGACGGATTCGTGACGGGCGCGCCACCCTCAACCGCCTTTCATCACCGTCAGGGCAGCATCCCAGTAAGGGACGGGCCCAAACCGGCCCGCCAGAAAATCCACAAAGGCCCTGACCTTGGGGCTGAGATGGCGATTAGCGGGATAGACGGCGTGGGCGGCCAGCGGGCTGGGCAGCCAGGCGTCCAGCAGGGGGACCAGCCGCCCCGCCGCCAGCGCATCGCCGACAATGAAGGTGGGTAACAGCACCAGCCCCTGGCCGTGCAGCGCCGCCTCGCGCAGCGCGTCGCCATTATTGGCACGCAGCCGTCCCTTCAGACGCACATTCTGCGTCTCCTCCGATCCTGGCGCGGTGCGGAAGGTCCATTGGTCCGGGTTCTGGACATTGGTGTAGATCAGGCAATCATGATCGGCGATGTCGGCGGGGCTTTGCGGCGCGCCGCGCCGGGCCAGGTAATCGGGGCTGGCGCAGATCACAGCGCGCACGGGACACAGGCGACGGGCCACCAGCGAACTATCCTTCAGCCGCCCGATGCGCACGGCCAGATCATAGCCCTCCTCCACCAGATCGACGAACCGGTCGGACAGGTCCATATCCACGATCACTTCCGGGTACAGGCCCATGAAATCCGCGATGGCGCCGGACAGGTGGACAAAGCCGAAAGACATGGGGGCGGCCAGTTTCAGAACGCCACGCGGGGCCGCATGCTGGCTGGCCACCGACCGCTCCGCCTCTTCCAGCGCGTCCAGCGCCTGGGTGACGCGGGCATAGAAACCCTCGCCCACCTGGGTCAGGCTGATATGGCGGGTGGTGCGGTTGAACAGGCGGGCGCCTAAGCGTGCCTCCAGCTCCCCAATGCGGCGGCTGGCGGCGGATTTCGACAGGCCCAGCTTATCGGCGGCTTTGGTGAAGCTGCGCCCCTCTGCCACCAGCGTGAACAGCCGTAGATCCTCAAGCCGGTCCATTTTGTTCCCTCTCGATTGTCCCGCTCGGCGGGACAAAGCTGTTCGAAATTGGATCATTATCGGGAACGACGCAACGGCCTATCTTCCTCTCAACAGCGCAACACACCGCACCTTATGGAGAGCGAAATGAGCAAGGTTCTGGTCCTCTATTATTCCTCCTACGGCCATATCGAGACGATGGCCAAGGCCGTTGCCGAGGGTGCGGCGTCGGTCGCCGGCACCGAAGTGGTGGTCAAGCGCGTGCCCGAGCTGATCCCGGAAGAGGTTGCCAAGCGTTCCGGTATCAAGCTGGAGCAGGATGCTGCCGTCGCCACCGTGGACGAGCTGCCGAATTATGATGCCATCATCTTCGGTACGCCCACCCGCTTTGGCATGATGGCCAGCCAGATGCGCAACTTCCTGGACCAGACCGGCGGTCTGTGGGCGAAGGGTGCGTTGATCGGCAAGGTCGGCTCGGTCTTCGTGTCCACGGCCACCCAGCATGGCGGCCAGGAAGCGACCCTGCTGTCCTTCCATACCAGCCTGCTGCACCATGGCATGGTCATCGCTGGCCTGCCCTATAGCTTCGGCGGTCAGACCCGCCTGGACGAGGTGACGGGCGGCAGCCCCTATGGCGCCACCACCATCGCTGGCGGCGACGGTTCGCGTCAGCCGTCGGAGAACGAGCTGGAAGGCGCGCGCTTCCAGGGCGCCCATGTGGCCCGTCTGGCGGCCAAGCTGTCGGCTTAACGCCTGTTCCCTCAAGCGCCGGGCGCCGCCGTCCGGCGGCTTGGCTTACGGCGCATGGGCGCCGGGCCGGCGGTCGCCGGCCTCCGAAGGTCATCACAGGATGACCTTCGGCCCCCTATCCCATGACCCACGGTCCTCGCAGCGTCGCCAGTCCGGGGCGCTGCCGGGAGCCACCAAGGAGAAGTGTCATGATCGAACATCGCCCCTTCGCCGGCCTGGGTAAGGCCAACCATGGCTGGCTGCGCGCCAATTTCCACTTCAGCTTCGCCGGCTACCACAATCCGTCGCGGGTCCATTGGGGACCGTTACGGGTGTGGAACGATGACACGATCGACAGCAATACCGGCTTTGACCCGCATCCCCATCAGGACATGGAAATCATCACCTATGTCCGCAAGGGCGCCATCACGCACCAGGATTTCCTGGGCAATGAGGGCCGCACGGAAGCGGGCGATGTGCAGGTAATGTCCGCCGGTACCGGCATCGTGCATGCAGAATATAACCGCGAACCGGGTGAAACCACTCTGTTCCAGATCTGGATCATCCCCAACAAGCGTGGCGTGAAGCCGCGTTGGGAGGCCGCGAAGTTCCCCAAGGGCACCGATGCCCAGGGTCAACTGCGCGTCCTGGCGTCGGGCCGGGATCAGGATAAGGACAGCGGTGCGCTTTATATTCACCAGGATGCTGCACTTTTGGGTGGAACCTTACCGGCGGGTACGGTGTTGACCCATCGGTTGGGTGATCGGTTGGCCTACTTGGTCCCTGCCCGGGGCAAGGTGAAGGTCAATGGCCTGACCCTTGATGCCCGTGACGGCGCTGCGGTGAAGGACGAGGATGTCCTGACCATCGAGGTGCTGGAAGAGGCCGAACTGATCCTGGCTGATCTGCCGCGTGCGGCCTGATCGGCCAGGCCCACCATACCGGGGCCGGCTCCCCCATCCCCCTGAAGGCCGGTCCCGGTTTCAAAGGGCGGCGTCCTCCCCCCGGACGCCGCCCATTTATTTTGGCCGCTGTGCTGCGCGCATCCGTCCCCTTGGCGGCGGGCACTGTTGATGCCAGTTATCGGTGCAGGATAACGCCAAGGACCAATCCCCGTGACCCATCCCGACAGCCCCGCTCCGCCCGCCGGTGACCCCATTGCCGCGCGCCTGATGCTGCTGGCCGGTCTGTTCGGGGCGGTCGCCGTGGCGGCGGGGGCCTTTGCCAGTCATGGGCTGTCGGCGGTGCGCGATGCCCATGCCGCTGACCTGTGGAAAACGGCCAGTCAGTATCAGATGGTCCATGCCCTGGCCATCCTGGTTCTGGCCCCGCTGCGCCGGGCCTTGCCAGGGCAGGCGCGGTGGCTGGCGGCGGCGGGTCTGTGCTTTGCCATTGGCTGCGTGCTGTTTCCGGGCGCGCTCTACGCGCTGGGCTGGTACGGGCCATCGGCCATGGGGGCCGTGGCGCCCATCGGCGGGTTTTGTTTTATCCTGGGCTGGCTGCTGACCGGCGTTGCCGGTCTGCGCAGCGCGGGTTAAGGGCGCGACGGAAAAAGGCGGCGCATCAGCGACAGAACCTCCATCGGGGCGTCGCCTTTCAGGGTATAGAAAATGGTCTGTGCCTGCCGACGGGTGCGGACCAACCCTTCCTGACGCAGGATGGCCAAATGCTGGGATAGGGCGGACTGCGAGAGGCCGACAAGTGCCTCCATCTCGCCCACCGATTTCTCGCCATGGGCCAAATGAAGAAGGATGCACAAACGTCGTTCATTGCCCATAGCCTTCAGCAGGGCAGCAGCGGCGTCGGTCTTGACAGGCAGTGTCATGGCATCCATAGCCAGGGGGAAACTGGACCGTCCCACGCCCCCGTCAAGCCCCGGACCCAGAAGATTTTCCAAGAAAGGAAAAGCCCATGGATGCCGCCATCCAGGCCGATGTCACGCTGGATTGTTCGGGCCTGAAATGCCCGATGCCGGTGCTGCGCGCGGCCAAGGCGCTGCGGGGCATGATTGCCGGTCAGGTCCTGTCCGTGACGGCAACCGACAAGGCAGCGCCCAAGGATTTTCAGACCTTCTGTGCCGAAGGCGGCCATGCGCTGCTTTCGACCGATGTCCTGGGTGACACGCCCCAGGGGCAGTTGGTACGCTTTATTATCAGGCGGGGCGGATGATCTGTCGCAAAGACAGTCAAGAGCCAACCGCCCATGATGGAGTTGGCGACAACCGGCGCAAAAGACCGGCAGGCCATGTTTGAGGAAATGACCGGGGACGCCGCATCGCATGAACACGTTGCTTTTCTCCCATCCTGATTGCCTGGACCATGATACGGGCTATGGCCATCCCGAATGCGCCGATCGGCTGCGTGTCGTGCTGTCGGCGCTGGAGGATGAGGCCTTCATGTTCCTGGACCGGCGCGACGCCCCGCTGGCCACGCGGGACCAACTGGAGCGGGTGCATCCGCCCGGTCATGTCACGGCCCTTCTGGACGCCATTCCGGCCGATGGTCATGGCAGCATCGATGCCGATACGGTCCTGTCACCGGGCACTGGCAAGGCCGCCCTGCGCGCCGCCGGGGCCGTGGTCGCCGCCGTGGATGCCGTATGCGGCGGGGAGGCGCGCAATGCCTTCTGTGCGGTGCGTCCGCCCGGGCACCATGCCGAACCCGATCAAGCCATGGGTTTCTGCCTGTTCAATAATGTTGCGGTTGGGGCGGCCCATGCCCGCGCCCATCACCGCGTTCGCCGCGTCGCCATCATCGATTTCGATGTGCATCATGGCAATGGAACCCAGACCTTCTGTGAACAGGATGCCGACCTTTTCTATGGCTCCACCCACCAATGGCCGCTTTATCCCGGCACCGGATCGGTGAAGGAGAGGGGGGCATTCGGCAATATCGTCAATGCCTGCCTGCCGCCCATGGCCGGCAGCCCGGAATTCCGCCACGCCATCCAATCCACACTGATCCCGGCCCTGGATGCGTTCAAACCCGATCTGGTGATGATCTCCGCTGGGTTCGATGCGCATATGCGCGATCCCGTGGGCGGGCTGGACCTGACGGAGGATGACTTCGTCTGGGTCACGCAAAAGCTGATCGAAGTGGCGGATCGTCACGCCAAGGGCCGGATCGTCTCCGTTCTGGAAGGCGGTTACGACCTGCGCGCGCTTGCCAACAGCACCGCAGCGCATGTGAAGACATTGATGGTCGCCTGAGACTTCGTGTGACTGGCACTTGAACCGCCGGGCCGGGGGACATACAGTCCGGCCTTCCGAATGACAGTGCCGAAGCCATGACCGACCAGACCTTGCCCCCCGACATCGCCGCCCTCAGCTTTGAGGATGCGCTCGCCGAGCTGGAACGGATTGTCCGCCAGCTGGAGGAAGGCAAGGCCAAGCTGGACGATGCCATCCAGTCCTATGAGCGTGGCACCTGGCTGAAGCGTCACTGCGAGGCCAAACTGCGCGAAGCGCAGGCCAAGGTGGACCGCATCACCATCGCTGCCGACGGCACCATCGGTGCCGAGCCCGCCCGTCTGGATTGAAAGCCTCCACCCATGCCCTCCCTGCCCAAGACCCTGACCGCCGCCATGGCGGATACTGTTGAACAGGTCGAAGCCGCCATCGAGGTGCTGCTGCCGCGCAGCAACCTGATGGAGGCGCGCCTGTTCGATGCCATGCGCTATGGCTGCCTGGGCGGGGGCAAGCGTCTGCGTCCCTTCCTGGTCATGGAAAGTGCGCGCATGTTCGGCGTGAACCCGGCCTGCGCCCTGCGCACGGCGGCGGCGGTGGAGTTCATCCACTGCTACAGCCTTGTCCATGACGATCTGCCCGCCATGGATGACAGCGAACTGCGCCGGGGGCGCAAAACGGTGCATCTGGAATTTGACGAGGCCACTGCCATCCTGGCCGGTGACGGGCTATTGACCCAAGCGTTCGAAATTTTGGCCGACCATGAGACGCATGAGGACCCGCAGGTCCGCTGCAAGCTGGTGGCGGCGCTGGCCAAGGCCGCCGGCCCGCGCGGTATGGTGGGTGGGCAGATGCTCGACCTGATTGCGGAGACGACGCCGCTGGATATCGGTGCCATCACCCGGCTTCAGCGTCTGAAGACTGGTGAGATGATCGCCTTTTCCGCAGTTGCCGGCGCCATCCTGGGCCGCGCGGGCGCGCCGCAGCATCACGCGCTGCAGGCCTATGCCCATGATCTGGGTCTGGCCTTCCAGATTGCCGATGATCTTCTGGATGTGGAGGGCAGCCAGGACGAGGTGGGCAAGCCTGTGGGCCGTGACGACGTCGCAGGAAAAGCCACATTCGTGTCCATCCTGGGCACCGAGCGGGCGCGCGATCAGGCACGCCGGCTCGCCGGTCAGGCGGCCCAGCACCTTGAGATTTTCGGGGACCGGGCTGATATGCTGCGTCAGGTGGCGCATTATGTCGTTGAGCGGCGCACATAAAAACAAAGTAAGAGGTGGGGACGATGTCCCAGTCGAAGACGCCGTTGCTTGACCAGGTGAAGGTTCCCGCCGATCTGCGGCGGCTCCAGCCCGCGCAGCTCCGCCAGTTGGCCGATGAGCTGCGCAGCGAGACCATTGATGCTGTCTCGGTCACGGGTGGGCATCTGGGGGCTGGTCTGGGCGTGGTCGAGCTGACCGTGGCCCTGCATTACTGCTTCGACACGCCCGCCGACCGCCTGATCTGGGACGTGGGGCATCAGGCCTATCCGCACAAGATCCTGACCGGTCGGCGCGACCGTATCCGCACCCTGCGCATGGGCGGCGGCCTGTCGGGCTTCACCAAACGGTCAGAGAGCGAGTACGATCCGTTTGGTACGGCCCACAGCTCCACCTCCATCTCCGCCGGTCTGGGCATGGCGGCGGCGCGCGATCTGGCGGGGCGGACCAACAATGTTGTGGCCATCATTGGCGATGGTGCCCTGTCGGCCGGCATGGCCTATGAGGCGATGAACAATGCCGGCGCGTTGCAGTCGCGTCTTGTCGTCATCCTGAACGACAATGACATGTCCATCGCCCCGCCGGTGGGGGCGCTGTCAGCCTATCTGTCGCGGCTGATCTCGTCCAAATCCTATCGCGGTTTCCGCGATTTCTCCAAACAGGTGGCCGAACATCTGCCGCGCCCGCTGCTGAACGCCGCACGCCGGGCAGAGGAATATGCAAGAGGCATGGTCACAGGCGGCACCCTGTTTGAGGAACTGGGCTTTTACTATGTCGGCCCCATCGACGGCCACAACCTGGACCATCTGCTGCCCATTCTGGAGAATGTGCGCGATGATCCGCGCGGCGGTCCCGTGCTGGTCCATGTCGTCACGCAGAAGGGCAAGGGCTATGCCCCGGCAGAGGCATCGGCGGACAAGCTGCATGCGGTCGGCAAGTTCGACGTCATCACCGGCACCCAGGCCAAGCCCAAGGCCAATGCCCCCAGCTATACCCGCGTCTTCGCCGACAGCCTGATCAAGGAAGCCGAGAAGGACGAGAAAATCGTCGCCATCACGGCGGCCATGCCGTCGGGCACGGGCCTCGACCTGTTCCAGCAGAAATTCCCCAAGCGCAGCTTTGACGTGGCCATCGCCGAACAGCATGCCGTGACCTTCGCCGCCGGCATGGCGACCGAAGGGTACAAGCCGTTCTGCGCCATCTATTCCACCTTCCTGCAGCGCGGTTATGACCAGCTGGTCCATGACGTGGCCTTGCAGAACCTGCCCGTGCGTTTCGCCATCGACCGCGCCGGGCTGGTTGGGGCCGACGGGGCGACCCACGCCGGCGCCTTCGACGTCGCCTACCTCGCCTGCCTGCCCAACATGGTGGTGATGGCGGCGGCAGATGAGGGGGAGCTGGTGCATATGGTGGCCACCTGCGCCGCCTATGATGCCGGCCCCATCGCCGTGCGCTATCCGCGTGGCGAGGGCGTGGGCGTGGACATGCCGGAACAGGGTGTGCCCCTGCCCATCGGCAAGGGCCGCATCATCCGCGAAGGGTCCAAGGTTGCCATCCTGTCGCTGGGCACCCGCCTGGCCGAGGCATCAAAGGCGGCAGAGGATCTGGCAGCCCTGGGCCTGTCCACCACCGTCGCCGACGCCCGCTTTGCCAAGCCCGTCGACATGGAACTGGTCGAACGGCTGGTGCGCAGCCACGAGGTGCTGATCACCATTGAGGAAGGCAGCATCGGCGGCTTCGGCAGCCATGTCCTGCACCATCTGGCAGTGGAAGGCCTACTGGAACTGGGCTGCAAGGTCCGGCCGATGGTGTTGCCGGATGTGTATCAGGACCATGACAACCCGGTGAAGCAGTACGAAGAAGCCGGCCTTCAGGCCCGCAATATCGTGGATACAGCCCTGAAGGCGCTAGGCGTGGAGGGGAAGGCGGCGGTGGGGGCGTAACAGCCTCGTTTACTGATCCGTCAACCCCATCACAAGGGCGACAGCCGCATTCACCTGCGCCATCTGGGCGGCGTCAGTCGACCGATGACTTGACCCAAGCGGTCACGGCGTACCGTAACGGGC